>JAOASE010000010.1 GCA_025210155.1 Alphaproteobacteria bacterium
CTTAGCAACAACTTCTGCATAAAAAGCCCAATCCTCAGTATCAAATACTATTCTATCCTTAACAGACAACTTTTTAGATCCCTTACAAAATCCCCACCAAGAACAATCATCTACTTGCTTATGGAAAGTAACTTCAAACTCCCTTCCTAGATCATCTGCATATATACCTAAATTAACACCACCAGTCTTTCCATTAAACTCATCTAACCACTTGTTAACTCTACCTTTAACACGAGAAGGAATAACTCTAGTATCATTAAACACTAATAAATCCCCTTTATTCAATAAAGAAGGTAAATCAGAAACTTTCTTATCTTCTAACTGAGGAACTAATAACAACTTAGAAGAGCTTCTATCCGCCATAGGAAACTTAGCTATATTCTCTTCCGGCAATTCAAAATCAAAATCCGAAAGCTTCATATCAGTATTTACATAACCTTTTTTAACCATAACAAATTCCTTTTTAGTTTTATTCTGAAAGAATTATAACCAATACTATCCAAAACTCAAGAAAAGACTTATACCCACTTTAATATTGACAATATAAAAATGTATTATATATTAATCACAAATTTAAATTTAAACCTAATTAAAATATGATTGTTATAGTAAAAGATTTAGAAGAGATTAAAAAACATCTATCAGATGAGTCTGTGAGAATTAGCGAAACCTTAACAGGAATCATTAAGGATTTCTGTAAAGATCCAACACTAAGCTCCATCCATTTTAAAATAACACAACATAGAGAAATCTATCTTGTAAAAAATGGAGAGTTTGCATCTGTACTAGAAATAAAAAACCTTTTTAATTCTCCATATGAAATAGATGCTAAAAAAGTATCTTCAACAGAAAGCCACTTTCTAAAAGGAAAGACACTAATGGAAAGAAAAGAATTCACACTCTTTAACAACCGCTTTTCATGACCAAATCATAAACAAAGCACTAACCTTCGGTGTAAAACACTGAAGGTTATTTTTTATAATAACAACTCTTATAAGAATTATTAATCTTTTATTAAATTCTTAAAGAAATCAGCTTGTAAATTTTCATTTCTATGCTATAATGAAAGAAAACAAACGAGGAAAAAATGGCAGATGAAAATCTAAACTTTTTAGGTCTAAAAACTGAAACAAAAGCTAAAGATTTAAAGGTTTCTTGGAAAAAACCTGTTGGATTTCACAACCCTAAAGAAATCACAAACTCTATGCAAGTCGCTTATCAAAAGAACGAAAACTTTATCCTCGACTCTACAAAAAGCAGACTAGGCTTAAAATGGCCTATGAAACAAGTAACTTACTTTGCATGCGGAGCAGTACAAGATACCCTACAACTTGCAAAAACAGGAGCTGACTTATTCTTCGGCGACACTACTATGCAAAAGAAATGGGGCGAACACATAGTAAATAAATATAAAAACTCTCTAAAATACGAAGATGAAAAGAAGTTTGACGAAAAACAAAAATCTATGAATGATAGTATTAAATTATGGTCTAAAGAATTAGAAAGAAGAGCTTAAAATAAAACTCCCAACCAGGAGTTTTTTTATATCCAAACCTACAAGCTTTAAATTTCATTTATACTACAAAAAAATATCCCCTAAATTAAGGGGATACTTCTAATCTCTTAAATAAAATCAAATTAGCTAAACATACCAGCGAATTTTTTATTAAAGCTTTCAGATCTACCTGATTTGTTATCAAGATTTCTTTTACCAGTCCAAGCAGGATGGTTATTAGGATCTGTATCTAGCTTCATTTCTTCTTTATTCAAAGTAGATTTCATGACAACTGTTTCGCCAGTAGTTAATACCACTTTAACGTCATTTAATTGCGGATGAATATCTTTTTTCATTTTCTAACTCCATATATTTGTTTTATTAAAAGCAAAAAGCTTAATAAACTTCTTGATTTTACTTTTCGTGAGTGTATAATAACGGGGTTGCAAAGTCAACAAAAAAACAAAATAAAAATCACGAATATATCAAAGGCGAGGTAATGAGCAAAAAACTTATAATTTTTGGCGGTCCTTTAGGCGTCGGCAAAAGTACTATAATGAAAGAAATCTTAAACGATAAAGAATTAAACTCAGTAGAAATTTTAAACACAACTACAAGAAAACCAAGAGACATTGAAACTGCAGGCGTAGATAGACACTTCACTACAGTAGAAAAATTCGAAGAAATGATCAAATCTGGTGAAATGATAGAATGGATTAAATTCGAAGGAAACGGTCAATACTACGGAGTTGAAAGCAACGAAATTCACAGCAAACTAGAAACTCATGACTTTGGTGTAATAGATGCTATGGCAGATGGCCTAAAAATATTCAAAGAAGTTCTTCCTAAAGAAGGTATCAAAATGAAATCAATCTTCATCAAACACCCTTCTAAAGAAGTTTTAGAACAAAGAATTAGAGATAGAGGCACAGAAAACGAAGAAGAAATTCAAAAAAGAGTTTCTATGACTGAAAGTTACCTTAAATATGAAGATATGCATGACTACACAGTAGTAAATGATAATTTAGAAACAGCAGTAGCTGAAGCAAAAGAAATTATCAAAAAAATTATAGCATAAAGCATAAAAAAAACCCCGGAATATCCGGGGTTTTGTTTTTCTCACGCTGCTACTAAAAATCTTTTCATTGAATCTATTAATGAAACCTTCACAAGAAAATCATCAATAATCAATTCTTCATCAAACATCTTTTTTATATCATGTTTTTCTTTTGGAGTTAAAAAGATAGAGTTTTCTTTCTTCATTAAGTAATTAAAATATTCTTCTAATTTCAATAAATCGAATTCAAAACTAGAAAAGAATTGCTTATTCCAATTGAAAGTTAAATATATTTCATCAATATACTTATACAACATATCCTTCAAAACAACTTCCAAAAATAACTTTAAATGTTTTCTATTTCTCATACTTTAATTTACAATAGGAGCTCTTTCAAAATCAGAAAGATCCGAAATTAATGAATAATCAATTGTTCTAACTTCAATCACTTCTATAGCAATCGGTAAATATTCAACATTATTCTCAAAATCTAATATGTCTAACATCTCTAAAAATAGGTTTAAATTATACAATACAAATGAATATATTCATGAGTACCTATTTTGTCAATAAAAAAGAGGAGCATATTTCAGCTCCTCAATAAACAATTATTTTCAACTTAATTTAAATTGCATAACAATTATCTTCCATTAGGTATTCTTCCATCTCTGGAAAGCTTTCCAAAACATCGACAAACTCATTCAATGTCTTTGGATCTGCAAGTTTAACGGCATCATCGTTAATAGGAAATTCTACCATTCTCTTCAGGTAAAATACAAAGCTATGAAATTCTTCTTTTGTAATTCCCAGTTCTTCGAACTTAAGATCACCAATTTCTTGATTTTTAAACTCTTTTTGAGACGTCAAATGAGTAAACACCTCATAAAACTTCCCTGTTATTAGGGCTTTGAATCTTCCTTTAGCATCAACAATTCTTTGATAGAACTCATTCCATTCTTCAAGGGTCTTATCATCAATCCCCATAAAGCTCTTATCCGCTTCAATTGTACTTGCCAATGATTCAGCATTTTCCTCACTAAGCCCCATTTGCTTTACAGCATAGAGAACAAAATACCTTTTGTTAAAATTAAATTCTTTTTTATTCATATTAGGTTCAAATTTTAAGGGATAAATATCCCTGTTAATAATTAGATTTACATCTTAAAAAATTTCTTTATAAACTTTCTCAAACAAAGCTCTCATTTCCGAGAATTCCTTATCAGAAAATTTACCTAACACATAATCAGCCACTTCCATTTTATTCATAGGTTCTGGTAAGTCTCTCGGATGCCCTACTCCAATTCTAACTCTATTGTATCCCTTACCAATCTTAGCATCTATATTTCTGATACCATTATGTCCAGCGTGACCACCACCGACTTTACACCTAAAGTTTCCATATTTCAAGTCTAATTCGTCTTGAATTACAATTATATCTTCTGGGTTAACTTTAAAAAACGAAGAAAAAGACAAAACAGCCTCTCCAGAAAGGTTCATATAAGTTGTAGGCTTTACTAGAATCACTTCTTCACCATTTTCCAACTTGCCCTTTGAAAAAACTCCATTATTTTTCTTTTTATATTCAGAGAACGACCACTTATCCAATAACCAATCTACAAACATAAATCCGACATTATGTCTAGTATAAGTATATTGCGAACCAACGTTTCCCAAACCAACAATCATTTTCATTTTTCTAATTCTCCATCATTCTAATCTTTAGAATACCACCTATTATACAACCAGCCTTCAAAAATCACAATAAAAAAAGAAGGGGATTTTTCAATCACACCTTCTTCTTAAATCTTAATCAACTCTTAGCTCCTATTGGTGAATGTCCCCTGTAACAGTTCCCATATCACCTACTCTTTTCTGCAAATCTTCAATAGTCTTCCGCATACGAGCAAACTCTTCAGCAACCAAATTTTGATAATTTCCAACCTCAACAGGAAAATAAAAAGCATTGATAGCCTCTAAAAAAATCATACTACCTTGATAATCTTGAAAAGAATAAGTTACTCTCTCAAGAACTTTATCAAAATCAAAAACAGTTTCGGCCAACTCCATCTTAAGAGTTTTAAAATCATCTTCAGACATCCCCATTTTATTTGGATATCTACTCAAAGAAACCTCATCATCTGCAACAGCATCTGGCAAATATTCAGCAATCTTTTTAATTAAAAATTTATCAAGGTCTTCCCTGATAAGAAAAACTTTCTTTTCCATAGAACAAGAATTTATAGATTATAATTAAATTCAAACTTTACAAACTTTAAGAAAACTATAAAAAATAAAACCTGCCTTGTCAAATGCTAAAAACATCAAACAAAAACAGATTTTATAATTTTCCCTTAAAAACTGGAATTATTATCTGGAAGTTTCTTTTCCAGATTCATCTTTTCATAATACTCAATTACATAACTAAGTATTTTAATCTCATTATTTTCCCTAGTTAAATCAAATATCAAGGCCCTAAAAACATTAGGACTTAAAACCTTACTATCCCCTGGATAGATTGACCCCTTGTCTATAGGTAAACTAAAAATATGATACTGAGACTTTGCCAATTTCTTAACAAATTCATCATCAAAAGGAATACCAAATTCCCTAATCTCCAAATAAAGCTTAAACACTTTTGAATAAAAATTTAAAAATTCCTCTTCATCTTTATAAAAAGGAGTAAATTTAAAATGAAGATTTTTATTCGGTAATTCTTCATAGTCAGAGGTATCGGTGACAATACCGTATTCAGCCTCGACTATTTTCTTTATTTTATCGGCCCATTCATTTTGAATAGGTCCAGTCCCTCTATCTTTCATAGAATAGAATTTATAGATTTATAATTAGATTTAAAATTTACAAACTTTAAGAAAACTATAAAAAATAAAACCTGCCTTGTCAAATGCTAAAAACATAAAACAAAACAGATTTCATAATATCATAAAAAGTACATTTCATTAAGCACGTACATTTGAAGATTTTCTTTTGTTAATAAAACGAGAATTTCTCCAAGTTACTAATTTATTTTTAAGCCTCTCTTGTCGAAGCTCTACAATTTTTCCATAAAATGAAAACGCACATAAAACCTTTTTTTCTTCAGATTTGATCATAATACAAAAATTAGTTAAATTAAGTTTAAATTCTCACTGAAAACAATTATACAAAAAAGCCCCTATCTTGTCAAGTACTTAACAAAATAAGAGCCTAATTATGATTTTTTTAATTATATTAAACTAAAAACAAGTTTTTAAACAAGTTTTTAACCTATTAATAATCCTATCCTTACCCAATAATTCCATAACTTCAAATGGAGGAGTAACACCAGAAAAACAAACTGCTATTCTAATAATCATCAAAAACTTACCAAGTTTAAATCCTTGTTCATTTGAAAAATCACAAAGCAATTGATTAAAATCAGTCTTATTCCAATCGGCACCTTCAAGATAAGAAATACATTTTTCTAAAGCATCTTTAGCAGACATTTCACCATCTTCACCAACCTTCAATGGTTTAACTAAATTCTTAACAGATTTCTCATCCAAACCTTTAAACATAGTTTCTTCATGCTCAGAATCCACCCACATAAACATAGATAAATCAACAAGTTCAACAACGGATTTGACTCTATTCTTTAATTCAGGCATAGCCTTAACAAAAGTTATAAATTCAGCTTCAGTCAATTCTCTATCAAGTTTTTTCTCTAAAATATCTCTTGATAATTCAGCGACTCTTTCATCATTAGCTTCTTTCAAATAATTAACATTCAAATGCGTAATATTAGCTTCATCAAATTTAGAAGATGATTTACCAATTGCATCAAAACCAAACCATTCTATTGCCTTCTCACGAGAAATAATTTCATCTTCACCATGAGACCAACCAAGTCTTAATAAATAATTAAAGAAAGCTTCCGAAAGAACACCCTTCTCTTTATAATCCCAAAGAGCTACATCAGCATCTCTCTTACTTAACTTGGCGCCTTTCATATTAGTAACCAATGGAAGATGAGCATAAACAGGAACATCCCAACCCATAGCTTTAATAATATGCGCTTGCTTAAATGCATTATTTAAATGATCTGCACCTCTAATAACATGAGTAACTCCAGCATCATAATCATCTACAACAACAGATAAGTGATAAATAGGAGTTCCATTTGCTCTTAATAATACCAAATCATCAACTCTAGCATTATCTACTGTAACCTCACCTTGCACCATATCATTCAAAGTCATAGTACCTTCATTTGGAACCATTAATCTAACAACAGGATCTTTATCATCTCCCTCTGCCTCAGCCTTAGCACGAGCTTCTTCAGGAGTTAAGCCTCTATACGGAGAATGAATTATTCCACCATTCTTACGAGCTTCATCTCTCATAACATCTAATTTTTCTTTAGAAAGATGACAATAATAAGCCTTCCCTTCAGCTATAAGCTTTTCAGCAACTTCTCTATGTCTATCTGCACGAGCAAATTGACTTTCACAAAGCTCATCCCAAACAGCACCATCTTCAACGTCTGTTTCTAAAGTAACATCATCTTTTCCACCCAATAACCATTTAAGATCTCTATATATAACTTTAACAGCATCTGGGTAATATCTTTCTCTATCTGTATCTTCAATTCTTAACTTAAATTTACCACCATTAGCCCTAGCATATAACCAAGCAAACAACGCAGTTCTAGCATTTCCAATGTGTAAATATCCTGTAGGTGATGGAGCAAATCTAGTAACAACTTTTTTATTCATAACAACTTCCTTATATTTTTCGAAAAATATACAATAAAAAAATCAAATAATCAATTAAATTTTTCCCTTGTATTAAAAATCAAAATACAGTAAAATGAAAAAGATAAAACCAAGAGATTTGCAAAGTTAGAAAGAGTAAAAAGAATGAAAAATAATACATTTAAAATAGTTAGTTTATTAACTTTAGCAATTTCAACTTCAGCCTATGCTGAAAATCTAGAAGAAGTATTGTCTCACACATACAAAAATAACCCACAAATTCAATCATCTATAAAAGACCTAGAAATAGCAGATGAAAAAATCTACGAAGCATTCAGTGCCTTCCTACCTGAAATCACAGCAAACGTATCTTTATTAGATTATGACTTTGAAGACGAAAATGCTTTTTCTCAATTCATGGCTCCAGATAGAACATACGGAGCAAGCTTATCACAACCTATCTTTACAGGTGGTCAAGAATTCTACGCATATAAAGCTATTAAAAGATTAAAAGACATCCAAGTTTCTACAACTCAACTTAAAAAAGATGAAATAATTATAGAAACAGCATCTGCTTACATGAACATAATCAAGACAGCAGGAACACATAAGCTAAACCTTAATTCTGAAAAATTAAGAAAAAACCAATTAGAAGCTACAAAAGCAATGTTTAAGGCTGGAAGCCAAACAAAAACAGAAGTATTCTCAGCTGAGTCTGCTCTTTTTGCAGCAGAAACTAATACAGTTCATTCTAAAGGCGATCTAGACATAGCAAAAGAAAAGTTCAAAGAATTAACAGGTAAATATCCTGAAGATGAATTAGAAATGCCATTCATTCCAGAACTTAACTTGCCTCAAACTAAAGAAGAGTTTATTGAAAAAGTATTGCTTAAAAACAATCAAATTAAAATTGCTAAAAATAATTACCAATACTACAAAGCAATTAAACATACAAATATTGGAAACATGCTTCCTCAAATTAAAGGTACAATTGACTATTCTAAATCAGAATGGGATAACAATGACGACTTAGATAGCGGAAGCACAAAATTTGCAATCACTGCAAGCATGGACATTTTCAAAGGTGGAAGAAACCTTTCTAAATATGAACAAGATGCTCTAAAAGCTGAAAGTGAACTTCATCTTTATCAAAATACTAAAAACGAAGTTACTACTCAAGCAAACGAACTTTGGACTAATTACCAAACTGTTGTAGCAAGTAAAAAGTCTTATAAAAAACAAGTATCTAGTGCAAAAAACGCTTTAGACGCAACTGTTATTGAATATAAACTTGGAAAGAAAAATATATTTGATTTCCAAAAAGCAGAAAACGATTTCATCGAAGCATCTATAAATTTACTAGACGCTCAAAAAGATCAAATCACACTATACTTACAAATTTTATCAGCAATGGGAGAGCTTGATAAAATTATAGACTAAAAAATTAGCTCAAGGGAAAAGCGAGGATTTAATTATGGGAAACACGGAAAACATCAAAAAAAATGAAAATGTTACTTCTAGTCCAAACGAAAAAGGAGCTTCTTCACAAGCCCCTTCCCTTGACGATATATTAGATAAAATTAAAAATAAAATAGAAGATAAAAAGGCCAACAAAGAAAAATACGTAGGATCTCCACAAGAACAAAAAAAATCAAAAGATTCAAACACTTATAAAAACAAGAATGAATCAAAACCTCAAGTAAAAACAAAGCAAGAAGCTCCTAAAAAAGAGGAAGAAAAGAAAAATATTCCATCTCAAACAGAGAGCAAAAAAGATGATACTAAAGGTCATGAAGAAAACATAGATAGAAGCTTCTCAAATCTTTCTGCTTTACTAAATAAAAAATCTGAAGAGCAAGAAAAAGAAAGACTTAGTAAAAAAACTGAAACTAAAAAAGAAGACAGAACTAAAAAAATAGAAGATCTATATAACAAAATCGTAGAACAAAAAAGCTCTACATCTTCTAAGAAACCTTCTAATAAAAAAATTATCAAACCATCTTCTGAAAAGAAAGAATTTAAAAAAGAAACTAAATCTTTTGAAGCTCCAAAGATAGAAGAACCTGATTTTGATAAAATAGCTGCTCAAAAAATAGCTGACAAATTAGAAAACAAAGATACTACTCCAAAAGTAGATGATGAAGCCAGCAAAGTTTTCAGCATTTCTAAGAAAAAGAAAGAACAAAAACCTGCTGAAGAAAATAAAGTAAAAGTAGAACTTAAAGAAAAAGCTAAAGAAATAAAGCCTGAAACTAAAAAGGAAATCCCAGTCCCTACTCCTGCTCCTATAAAAACAGAAGTTAAAAAAGAAGAAATTTCTCCAGTTTCAGAAATAATCAAAAGTAAAAAAGTAATTCTTCTTACAAATAATATGATCGTGAAAAACGAAAGTGAAAAGCAGATTAAATCAAAACCTAGCGTCCTTTCAAAAGAAGCCTTATCTAATGAAAAATTAGATTTATCAAACCTTTCAGAAAATAAACTAGATAAACTATCTGAAATCTTAGCTTTTGAAATTTCAAATTCTTGCTCTATCAAATACCTAAGACCAAAGATAGAAAAGAATATAAGATCAAGAATAAAAGAAATTCTAGATAAACTATAAAAAGAAAAGGAGTTATTAATTTAACTCCTTCTTTTTTATCATACGATTTTACACATTATCAAGACATAGAAAATGATATAGTAAAATTCCTAAAATCAGCACTATCAAAATTCATTGCAGGCTCAATCATTGAAAACTTAGACTGAAAATAATAAACATGCATATTATAAAATAATCTATATATTACAAGATCAGAATGCAATGATTTCTCATTTTTCAAATCAAAAACATCTGTTTTTTGACCAACAGAAAAAGAAACTTGATCTGAATTAATTTTACCCAAAGAAAGCTCCTTAGAAACAATTAGCCTTTTAAAATCACCATCGCCAAAATGATATTCTAAACAAAAATCATCCTCTTCAATACCTTTCATATTCAACAAAAAGCTATTAACAGGAAATTCTAAAATGAAGAGCTTTTCTTTCTTTAAGACATCCATTATTCTTTTTAATCTATACATAAATAATCAGGTTTAAATTATAAAATATTCAATATATCTAAAACATATTTTAAATAAATACAATTAAAATTTAATTAATTCATTAATTTAGACATAATCTTCGCAACTGAAAAACCAAACTTCTTGAAAAGATCTTCAGCAGGAGCCGACTTACCGAAACTATCCATTCCAATAACTTCATCAGCATACTTAAACCATTCAAACCCTCTTGAAGCCTCAACAGCAACTTTCTTAACTCCCGAAGGTAGTAAAGAAGATTTATAAGCATCAGATTGTTCATCAAATAAATTATAAGAAGGAACAGAAATAACCCAAACTTTTTTCTTATTCTTAAATTCCTCTTCATAAGCCTTAGCAACTTCCACACAAAGAGAAACCTCCGAACCAGAAGCCATAAGAAGCAATGCAGGCCTATCATCTTCCGAACCATAAATTCTATAAGCACCCTTCTTACAAAGATTACTCTTAGAAACCATAGATCTATCATTTCTCAATAAAGGTAAGTTTTGACGAGACAACATCATAGCAGAAACTCTATGCTGATTATTAAACGCCAACTCTAAACATTCTGCAGTCTCAACTTCATCACAAGGTCTTAAATCTACAACATTCGGAATAGCTCTCAACGCAGTCAAATGTTCTACTGGTTGATGCGTAGGACCATCCTCTCCAACACCAATAGAGTCATGAGTAAACACATAAGTAGTACCTAAATCCATCAACGCACCTAATCTAAGCGCAGGCTTAACAAAATCGAAGAAAGAAAAGAAAGTACCACCATAAGGCTTAAAACCATACAACGCCAAACCATTCATACAAGCACCCATAAAATGCTCTCTAATTCCATAATGAATATAACTTCCCTTACAATCCTTCTTAGGATAAACAGCTTCCATTCCTTTAGCAAAAGTTTTATTGGCCGGAGACAAATCAGCACTTCCACCAACTAAATTATGCATAACAGAATGAACTTCATTTAAAACATTATTAAATGCCTGTCTCGTAGCAACTGATTTATCAGCAACCTTCTTCTTATGATCATATATAGCATAAGACAATTTACCCATAGCAAATTTCTCATCCTTATTAACAAACCTCTTAAAATCTAAAGAAGACTTCTTAAACTTCTCATTCCATTCAGCAACTTCACAAGAAAACTTAGCCTGAACATCTTCCCATAAAGCCATAACATCTTCAGGAATTTCAAATGCATTTTCAGAAGCCCATCCTAAATTTTCTCTAAGCGTCTTACAACCTTCATCTCCCAAAGGAGCTCCATGAACTTTTTCCGAACCAACCAAATGAGAGTAAGCACCAATGTCAGTCTTACAAACAATCATTGTAGGCTTATCTTCACAAGCCTTCGCCTTCAAAATAGCCTTATCTATTTGCGAATAATTATGACCATCTATAGTCAACACCTGCCAACCATTAGCTTTAAATCTAGCTTCCATATCAACTGAAGTAGCCAAATCAGTAGAGCCATCAATAGTAATCTTATTATCATCCCAAAAAGCAATCAGCTTACCTAATTTGTGATGACCTGCAAAAGAAATAGCCTCTTCAGAAATACCTTCCATCAAACAACCATCACCCATCATAACATATGTATAATTACCAATTAAATCAGCACCAAATTTATTCCTAGCAATTTTCTCAGCTAATGCCAAACCAACTGCTGAAGCAATACCTTCTCCTAAAGGTCCTGTAGTCATTTCAACACCATCCAATTTTTCAACTTCTGGATGACCCGCAGTTTTACTACCCAACTGCCTAAACTTTTTCAAATCAGATAATGAAATATCTCTATAACCAACTAAACAAAGTAATGAATATAAACCAGCAGAAGCATGACCTGAAGATAAAACAAATCTATCTCTAGCAAACCACTTAGGACTATCCACATCAAACCTCAAATGATTAGCAAACAAAGTAGTTAAAACATCAGCCTGTCCTAATGGAGCTCCTGGATGACCAGAATTAGCCTTTTGCACCATATCAGCAGATAAAACTCTAAAAGCCGAGGCCATATCAAACAACTCTTCTTTATTAAATACCCTACTCTTACATTTAAACTTTTTAATCATTGAAAAACCTTCCCCTCAAACAAATAAATCTTTTTATTTAAATTCCTTTTTAAATACGAAAATATTGTATCACAAATTAAGATTAAAAGCAAAAAAAAGTGTCAGCAAAATACTGACACTCTCAAATTTGTTCAACCTAGGAAACTAATTTCATGAAGCCCTCCATAATATTAGTAAATAAATTCCTAGTTTTGTTTTTTATAAGCCCATTGTCATCAATATAATAATTAGATTTTAAAGCTCCAACTGACGGTTTAAACCCATTCAGCTCAATAGCATTTACATCCAACAATATCTTTCCACCGCTCTGCCCCAAAGGGAATGTAGCTTTTTTCCCTTCTTTATAAAGAACAGAAACACTTAATGAAGCATTACCCTGGAATAAATCTTCCTTTGGCAATTCTTCTGCAAAAGAAGCTTTTTTAGTAATTTCAAAGAGAAATTTTTTAATCTCTCCTTTTCCATCAACTTCAAAGAACTTCAATTCTTTTCCATCAATAACAATAGCTAATCTTTTAATATGTTTTTCAAAAGTATATTTCATAACAAAATATTTTAATTAGATTTAAATTCTTTTTCCAAGACAATATTATCGCAAGCGCCATATTTGTCAAATATAAAATAATTTTATTTAAAAAACAAAAAAACACTGATGAATTAATCATCAGTGTTCTTTTTCCCGATTTATTCAGAAAAACTCTCAAATACAGCATAAGAATCAAAAGAACCTTGGCCTGCAGGAAATAAACAAATTGCAAACCCTGACTTCTCTTTTATTCTTAATAAGAAATTAAATTCTATAGCAGTAACGGCCCCCCTAATTTTATCGTTTTTTTCTCCGATAAAATCATAAGTTTTTAAAATTTTATTTCCTGTACCCTTAAGTGTAACTTTTGGGTATTTAATAATCTCAAAACTTTCTTTCCTAAGGATCGGAACCCCAGATTTTTCTTCTCCATTAATTAATGATACTTTTGGCATCTCAGCGTTTTCAACTTCATTAGAAAGTTTGCCTAAAAGCTCATTATTTAAAGTTTCTCCTGGAGCAATAGTCACATTGTTACCGGCGGAGATTAAAACATCTTGAGCCTCATATTTTTCACTGCTTAAGGTAAAAAATACTTTCTCAACTTTTTTATCACCCTCTTTTTTTACTTGGCATAATGTAATTACACCATTACTTTGTACTACTCTCAAGTTAGTAAATTCAGGTCTTAAATTTAATCTTTTCATCTCTATATATTTAAATTATAACTCAATACTTTAAAATTATCATACTCTATATTTATCATGATATATTTATTTGTCAAGTATAAAAATAATTTTATTTAAAAAAAAATAACTTTATGCTAAAATAACAACAAATAGGATAGGAATATAACATGACAAAAGGTACTAAAATAAAGATTTATACTGACGGAGCTTGCTCAGGAAACCCAGGTATAGGCGGATGGGGAGCTATCCTTATATATGGCAACAAAGAAAAAGAAATCTCTGGAGGAAATCCAGAAACTACAAATAATCAAATGGAACTTACAGCTGTAATAGAAGCTCTTAAAATCCTAAAGAAGGATTGCCAAATAGAACTTTACACTGACAGTAAATATGTAATGGATGGTATTACTAAATGGATCCATAATTGGCAAAAAAATAATTGGAAAACAGCTGCTAAAAAACCTGTTAAAAACAAAGAGTTATGGCAAGATTTAGTAAAAGAAACTTCCAAACACGAAATAAACTGGAACTGGATAAAAGGTCACAACGGTGATAAATATAATGAAATAGCTGATACCCTTGCAGTCTCAGAAGTAGAAAAGTTAAAATAAGAAATGCTCCCGTTAAGGAGCATTTCAAATCAAAGCACAAATTTAGTCAGGTAAACGAGACTAAATACTTTCAATAATTTTCAAAATCTTTTGGTTTCTCTTAATATCATTTTCACAAGTAACATCAATAAAACCCTCTACTTCATCATACATCTCAATTTCTATCAAAGAAAATACACTATCATAATCAGCAATATTCTCTTTAGAAAAATATAAAGCGGAATCTAAATCCCTTATATTAAACTTAAAAGTATCAACCCCTTCTAGGATTTTTAACTTTTGCGTTTAATAAAATTTTAACTGCTCATAGCAATTATATAAATTCAAATTTTCCTTGTCTGCCGATATCTTAGACAATATATGTCCTTGATTAAAAGTAAGCTTATTAATTTCTTCAACAAAAGAATAGTTTGAAGACAACCAAAAGAAAATACTTAAAACTCCCACCGAAAATACTATCAGCGAAACAGAAATTTTTTTCCAATCCATAACGTGTAAATTTAGGTTTAAATTTATTTTTTTTACGAATTGATGATAAGTTTATAATCTCAAATTGTCAATAACAAAAAAAAGACCCCTTTTTAAGAGGTCCTTGTATGGTAGTATATATAGTTAAGTAAAGTGTAGCTTTTCAAGTATTTTCCTACTGTTATTTTTTATTAACAGCGCTGTTCTTCTATCTAATTTCTTATCTTCAAACAAATGTTTTTCTAAGATTTTAGAATTTTCAGCTGAAATTTTGATAATATCATCAGAAACTCCCATAGAAATCAAGTTGTCTCTTTTTATATTCTCATAGGCTATAAGATCTAAAACGTCCATATAACCAATATCACTATTTCCACTCCTATCAAACAAACACATTTGATATTGTGAATAACTCTGAACTCCATCAGTTTTTTCTCTGGCATCCTCCACGGATACCCACATAAAACCAAGTGAACCAACAATAACAATAGGCATTACGGTAGAAACGTAAGCAATCTTAATAATCTCTTTGTATTTAGTAAAGAAACCTGCAATTTCATTAACAGTTTCTTCAATTCTTTCTTTAATTTCGGTGAAAAAACTTACAATTTTATTAGAAGTTTCTTCTACTTTTTTTCTCATTGCAACAATCATTTCTATTAACGTAGCAATAAAACCAATCTTCAGTAACTTTTCCATAGCAGTTTAAATTTTTTTATAGTTGAGTGTTTAAATTTTATTTTTTTTAATTATGCTCCGGAGGACATCCGGTAAATATATATAAGGTTTACATTTTTTTCTTTCGAAAGAATCTCATAAAACAAATAAAATGTCAACAAAAAAATGAAGCAAAGTTGCAGAAAACATAAGTTACACCAACTTTACTTCATAAAAACTATAAAATATTATATAAAACTATTTTTTTAATTTTTCTAACAAACTCTTAGCGCTATCCATTTGAGATTGCTTCTTATTTTTCCCATAACCAATAGCTGAAACAATTTGTCCCTTCTTAATTTCAATAGAAGCTTCCATTTCAAACTTAGGATTATGATCCGTTCCTGACATACCAAGAACCTCATAAGAAGGTAATTTTTTAAATTCTGCCTGAGTAAATTCTTGCAACGCAGTCTTAAAATCAACAGGAACATCAACCTGCTCCTCTAATAATTCACTCCATAAATCTAAAACAAACAACTTAACAACTTCAAAAGATGAATCTAAATAAACAGCTCCGATCAAAGCCTCAACAGCATTAGCCAATGGCTTTCCAAAAACACCTTTAGCCCTCTTTAGTTCTTCAGAAACCTTTAATCTATTCTTTAAATTAATCTTCTCAGCAACCTTCAACAAAGATTTACTAGAAACCAACTCTGAATGTCTCTTAGCCAAAAGACCCTCATCCTCGTTAGAGTATTTTTTATAAAGAGCCTCCGCAATAACCAACCCCAAAATTCTATCTCCAATAAATTCTAATCTCTCATTAGAACCACCTTTTCTATCGAACGCTAATAAACTTTTATGTCTCATAGCCGTTTCAAACAAACTAGAATCTTTAAATGAATATCCTTGAAAATTTACAGACATACTACACTACTCCAAACCTTTTACACATATAAACCAAAACTTTAATCAACAATATCTAATTTTTTGAAAAATCTACCAAAAAATAAAGATTTATGCCATCTCCACGGCTGAAGAACACTAGCCGCACCAGAATAAGAATATAGAACCAATTCAGCTCTTCCAATCAAGTTTTCAGCAGGTACATAACCAACCTTTTCTAAAAACCTACTATCTTGAGAATTATCTCTATTATCACCCATAAAGAAATAATGACCATCAGGAACATTAAACACTTCCGTGTTATCCATAAAGTCAGAATCAGAATTCTCTACTATATAATGCTGATGACCATTAGGCATAGTCTCAAGATATTTCTTATATTTTGCAACACCACACAATCTAGAACAAGAATCTTGATCCCAATAAGTAATGTTGTAATCTTCATTAAGCTTTAATTCTTTACCATCTCTAATAAGAGTTTTATTATCAACAATCTCAAAAGTACCAAAATCATTCTTAAATGATAATAGCTTTTCACCTTTCTCACTCTTAGGCAAATTAACTATTAAAAATTCACCGACATACTTTCTATCAACTACTTCACCATTAATATAAAGTCTTCCACCAACAACTTGAATCTTATCTCCAGGAAAACCAACCAATCTCTTTATATAATCTATCTTTTCTCCATTATCCTTAGGATGTCTGAAAACAATCTTATCACCTCTAGCAGGCAAATCATTATCAAGCAATCTACCTTCAAACAAAGGTAAAGACAATGGGAATGAATATCTTGAATAACCATAAGAATACTTAGAAACCAAAATATGATCACCAACTACCAATCCTGGATACATAGAACCAGACGGTATAAAGAAAATCTCACAAAAAAATGATCTAATAAAAATAGCAAGAAACAATGCACAAAGCACCATCTTTGCCCAATCGAACAAAGTTTCCTTTTCTTCATCATCCTTTTCAGGTATTGATTTTTTCTTAGAAACCTTTTTCAAAAAATCTTTACTAGAAGCGTTCTTAAAAAAAGATTTCACATTCTCTAACTTATTTTTAAATTCCATAATTTTTCCTAACTACAATCCTTACTTTTTAAATACATCTATAATAGCAAAAGTCTGAACTAAATCTTTCTCATCCGAAATAGAAATTTCAATTTCAAACCCAAAGTCATCCAAAGAAAATCTCTTAAATTTAGTTATAGCAGATTGTTTTAAAACCTCTAAACTTTTACCATCAATTTTAACAAAAGGCTTACCAAAATCATCATTTAATAAAGTCATATCTTTAAAAGACACACCCTTTGCAATCCCAGTTCCAATAGCCTTACTAACTGCTTCCTTTATAGAAAATATCTTCGCTACCTTAGCCCAATTTTTATCAGTAAAATCATTATATTCTTTACCAACAAAATCATAATGACCAAGTTCTTCCTTAGACATAACTCTATTTAAAAAATCATTACCAAACTTAGCAAAAGAATCTTGAATTCTAGAAATATGTAAAATATCCGTACCTACACCTAAAATCATATCAATACTCCTTACTTAGTTTTACTAACTTTATTTTTCTTAACAGTTGGCTTTTTCTTCGCAACCTTTTTAGTCTTTGCAGCAGAAGTCTTAGCCTTTTTCTTATCAGCAGCTTTCTTCTTAACAGAGCTAGTAGTTTTCTTAACCCCATCAAAAGTATGCTCTAATTTCTTTTCAACCACATCAAATGTATGTTCTATCTTTTTCTCAACAGCAACTACATCTTCAACGACTTCATCCACAACCTTCTTAACTATAACTTTAGCACCTTTATAGATTTTTTCAAAACGTTTTTTTCTATAACTCTCAATCATATAATAAGAAAGATAATAACAAATTATATAAGAGGCTACAAAATAAGGTATACAACCAATCATCATTGGGTAAATAAATTCTTCATAAGCAAATTTAATAGCATGAGCATCTTGTTGCAAAACAACATCCTTCAAATGCAATAAGGCATTAATAATCTCTTGAGAAGAATAAGCATCCATATTCTCAGCAAGTAAATGTCTACCAGTCCAAAAAACTATAATCCAAATAAAAGGAAACGTTAAAGGATTTCCAATCAATGAACCAATAACACCAGCCATAAAAGAAGCTCTAAATATTAGAGAAAACAACAATATAAGTATTACATGAAAACCAATAAATGGAGTAAAAGAAACTGCAAAGCCAAAAGCAAATCCTCTTGCCAATCTTTGCAAATCATCAGGGTTTCTCAGTAGTTTCCAATAATTATAAAGAAAACCCCTAACCATCTTTCTCAAAGAAAGTTTTTCCTTAGCCCTTTTATATAAAGAACCTTTTTTCTTTCTATGTTTTACATTAGTTCCTAACATAATTCAAATCCAAAACTAAAAAGTTTCACAAGAAAGCAACCAAACATCATAAGTAGGATGCTCTACAGAAGACAAAGATGGAGATGATGAAAACATCCATCCTGTAAACAATTTATTAATAAACTCACCACTTCTTACAAAGCTGCTCTTAGAATCATCAAAAACTTTATCTTCACTTTCTGTAGCAGAAATTTCCAAGAAAACAGAATCTTCCTTAGCTTCATAATCTGGAGTGAAATAACAAGCTTTAACAGAAATATTTAAGTTATCTTCAGATATAGTTTGACCAACTGGAATCTCCAGAATTTGAGCTTTTCCAACTTGCTTATTAAGCACCCTAATTCTGGCATAATCACCTTTCAAATTAGTCGCACCAAAAGCAATATCAAAAAACATAAAGAAGAAAAAAGCTCCTATTAAAACCATAAAAAACAAATATTTCTTAACTTCTTCCATAACTTAAAGCTCCTCTCTCTACTCTCTTTATTATTTCTTAGAACCATTATTCATTGAAAAAATAAAATTACCAATAACATCTTCTAACGATGGAGTAATTTCACCTTCAACAACATCTGAATCACCAAGATAGAATTCTGACTTACCAATTTCTATAATAAGATTACTTGAACCTAACAAGCTTTCAGAAGCAATTTTAACTCTACTATCTACTGGCACCTTATATTTAGATGGCACAGAAAACTTAACATAAGCCATATAAGTTTCAGGATCTAATTCCTTAGAAAGAACACTTCCTACCTTAACACCATTTATTTTTACATCAGCACCAACTTGCAACCCTGAAGAGTTTTGAAAAGAAACCTTATAATAAGAATCATTCGTAGCGCTTGTAACTTTTACAACTGAACTAGCCCAATAAAGGAAAACCCCTGATAAAACAATAATTACAAAACCTAAAAATGTTTCTAACGGTGCAATTTTTTTAATATAATTTAGCATATAAAATACCTCCAAAATAATTTTAGAAAATTATAACAAAAGGTTCTAAATAAGTAAACAAAATTCTTAACAACAAAAAAAGGTAGCAATCCACCACCTTTTCTAAACATTTTCATTTCTCTGCAGAGATTTTATAACCTCTATTTTCTGATAATAATTCCAACGTCTTTTTGAATTCAATATCTTTAGAAATATCAAGGATATAAACCCTCTCCCCAGATACTGGATCCAAAAAATAAAATTGACCCTTTCTCATACCTCCATCAATCTTATACTTACCATCAGAAGTAATATCAGCTTTAAAATGCGTCCAATTCACATAGTCATATGCTCGAACTTTATCAAAAACTGATTTAATAATATTAACCTCCTCTAAACTAAACCTAAAAGAAATTAAAAAGCTCCTATTTAGAAGAGGTAAAACATTATACCTTTCCAAAAAATTGAAGAAGTTTAATCCAAACTCATTCTCAATGAGCGCCTTTGAAATCATATTTAACAATGCTTTAGTATCTTCTATCTCAAGTTCAGCCACCTCTAAATCAGCATCATGCTGCCTCTTAAGAAAAAGCCTATAATAAATAACTAAAACCAAACAAGCAAATAAAACCCCAGAAACAAAAATCACAATTTTTCCACTCATAACATTCAAAAATTAGGTTTAAACAATTACACCTTTTATAGGATAAAACAAAGACTTAAACATTGCCAATCAAAAAAAGCTACCAAAATATTTGATAGCTTTTAATAAAATATTTAATTCTAAAAAGAAATTAAGCTTCAGTTTTTTCTTCAGCTTTAGCTTCTTCTGCTTTCGCAGCTTCAGCAGCTTTCTTTTCTGCTTCTTTAGCAGCAGCTTCAGCTTTTGCAGCTTCTTCAGCAGCTAATCTTGCAGATTCTTCCATTTCTTTAGCCATTTCTTCTCTAGCTTTTTTAGCAGCTGTAAGATCTTCAGCAATTCTTGCTTTCTTACCAGTTAAGCTTCTTAAGTAATAAAGTTTAGCTCTTCTAACTTTACCAATTTTAACAACTTCAATTGCATCAACATTTGGAGAGTAAAGAGGGAAAGTTTTTTCAACACCTTCACCACCAAAAGAAATTTTTCTAACTGTGAATGCAGAGTTAATACCTTTATTTTTTCTAGCGATACAAACACCTTCAAACATTTGGATTCTGTGTGTTTTACCTTCAATAACTTTAGTGTGAACTTTTACAGTGTCACCAGCTTTAAAGTTAGGTATTTTTTTATCAGCAGTTAATTTATCAATGTTTTGTTTTTCGATATTTTGAATAATATTCATTTTTCAAATCCTTTTTTAATCAATCCAAACATTCGTGATAACAGTTAAACTCTAATAATTTCAATTGCTTAAGAGTTCCAACCCACCAGAGGTTTACACCAATTCATTAATTCACTGCCGACATTATAACCAATGAAAACAAAATTTCAAGCATTTTCTCAACAAAAACAAAAGAAAAAATAAAGTCTTAAATTGACAACTCAACCATAAATTATTAATATAAAAACTGAAAGATAAAAATAAACTTCATCAAGCAATCTCTACATACAGCGTATTGGATAGTTTGCTTTAAATGAAAACATAAATATTACAAAGGAAGTTCAATGAGTATTAAAGCCACTATAAAAAAACAAATGCTATTAAGTAAAGATAAAGACACAAAACAAGCATACAGAAACCTATACGCAATAATGGATCGTATAGAAATAGATACTAGAAAAGAACTTTCTGACGAAGAAATTATCAAAATTTTCGATAAACAAGTTAAAAAACAAAAAGAAACTTACGAAGTATACGTTAAAAACGACCGCCCTGACCTAGCAACAAAAGAAAAAATAGAAATAGAAATTATGGAAGAATATATTCCAGAAAAAATGTCTGAGGAAGATGTCCTAGCAGAAATAAATAAAGTTATTTCATCTACTGAAAATTGCGAAATGAAAGACATTATGAAACACTTCAAAATAAATAACATCAACGCAGACATGAAAATGGTTTCAATCCTTGCAAACAAAACTCTAAAAGGATAAAACAAAATAAAAAAGCCCCACTATTGGGGCTCTTCTATTAAAACCAAAGAAAGTTTCATCCGCTACGCTCTTTTCATAGCATTAGTAATTTTTGAAAATAGTTCTTGATCATAATTTCCTTCTCTAAGCGTTTCCACTTCATCATCTAGATATAAGTTTCCACCTGAAAAATTAAAAATCATCGTTTTAAAAGACTTTCTACTAGAAATCACCAAACTATTATCAACATCTTTACCAAATTCTTGCTTCAAAAGCTCATATTCCCCGTCAAGAATATTAACTGAAATCTTTAAATCATCTGGAAAATGATTTTGCTTTTTCAAAAAATTTAAAAAAGCTTTAAGACTCCCGATGGGAAATTCTGTCAAAATATTATTAGAGAAAAGGCTTATCTTCATGTAGTCTTTTTTCAACTCTTCATGATTTCGTTTTAACCCTGTCTCTTCTAATGAAATCTCTTCCTTTAATTCCTCAACATCATTCTTAATATTCTCTTTATCTCTAACTAAGACAAACTTATTTTTAAAGACAAAAAACAGAACTAAAAGAAGAAAAATCACAGTCATGATTCCTAAACCATAACTAAGATTAAATAATTCCGAAAAATCCATAATATTCAATAGGTTTATAAGTATTTAAATGTAGTTTTCAGGAATATATTATTAATCTAACTAGCTCTTGTCAATCTTTTTATACTTATTCCACAAGTCAGGTCTATTTTTCTTAGTAATCTTCTCTGCTTCCTCTAACTGCCAATCCGAAATCTTTTTATGATGACCCGATCTTAGAACCTCAGGAACTCCCATTCCCTTCCACTCTACCGGCCTAGTATAATGAGGATATTCCAATAAATTACCATCAGCAATTCCGAAACTTTCTTCCTGATGAGAAACTGGAGAATCTATAACTCCATCCAATAACCTGACAACAGAATCTAATAGAACCTGACAAGGCAACTCGCCACCAGAAAGAACATAATCTCCAATCGAAATTTCCTCTATATCATAATAATCTAAAAACCTTTGATCAACGCCTTCATAATGCCCGCAAACAAAAGTAGCCTCTTCCTGCTTAGAAATATCTTCAACTAACCTTTGATTAAGCACCTTACCTCTAGGAGAAAAGTAATAAACCTTTTGCTTCCCAGATTGAATCACTTCTTCACCTTTATTTTCAACACCATTGTTTTGACTCACAAAATCTTCACCGACAACAGAATCTAAAGCTCTCCCAAGCACATCACACTTAAGCAACATACCAGCTCCACCACCAAACGGCGTATCATCAACTCTATTATGTTTATCCTGAGCAAAATCTCTAATATTAACAACATTCAAAGACCAGTCACCCCTATCCAAAGCCTTACCTGCATTAGAATGTCCTAAATACCCAGGAAACACTTCTGGAAACAATGTCAAAACATTAGCTCTAAACTTTTTCATAATCCAAATTACCTCACAATAAATTGTCCATCAACAAGAACTCTGTTATTATCTAAATCAACTTCAACAATAGCATCATTAGAAAATGGAACTAACAAAGTCTTCTTCAAATTCTTCTCACCCTCTGGTAAAATCTCAAGTAAATCACCGGCTCCAAAATCCTGAACATCATGAATCATTCCAAATCTATCATTAGAATAATCATCAACAAAAACTTCACAATCTTTTAAATCTTCAATATAAAACTCATCTTCCGAACTTTCTTCATCATCAGATCTCATCTTGTCCGTAAAAACAAATAACTCCTTACCTCTTAACTCTTCAGCCATATTTCTATCATCAACACCATCAAGAGTGCAAACAGCAACATCCTTTTTCCATCCTCCAATCTTCTTAACCTTAACAACCTCATCAGACTTTAATAACAAATCACCATAAGAATTAAAATCTACATAATTATCACAATAAGACTTAATCTTAACCTGACCTTTTATACCATGCGCTGCCACAATCTTAGCAACTAAAACTTTTTCTTTCATAAAACAATCCTTACATACATATGTATTATATTTTCCAAAATTATATAAAAACCTAATAAAACAATCAAGAAATAAAAAAAACACCCAGATTCTTAGGAGAGAGAAAAAGAACCTGGGTGCCAAACTATTCTTGGTGTAATAACCATTAATTTTAAGGGCGTTCCCTCAAAATATTGCAACATTCGAAATTTAAATTTTAAAAATATAGCGCCAAAAGATCGTTGTGGGAATAGGCGCTATATTTTGACTCTTTGGGATGATCTAATATGATCACATTTCATCTAAAAACGTTTTCTCAGATGGGAGGGGTTGAGCACCCTCTCTTTTTTTTAAAATTAAAGCAAAAACAATATATAAAACAAATATTTTAATTGCAAGAAAAAAAACTCCCCTAATGATATAAATCATTAAGGGAAATATTGAGTCAATTTATAATGACGAACGTTTTCGCCCTCAAAAGTACTGAATAGAGATTTCTATTTCAAAAGGAGCGCCCGATTAACAGTTGGATCTAATCGGACGCACGTATTATAGGACTTCCTCTCTAAGACGTTTCTTAAAAAGGGAGGCTTTACAGCCCCTACATATATTTTCAAAAATAATTTTATCGTATACTACATAACAATAGTTCAAAAATCAATAAAAAAAAGCGCCCCGAACAAAGGAATGTGAGCGCTTTTTCAATTTAAATACTTATCAAATGCAATTAAAGAATAACTTAAGTATTCCCAAATGTCAAATATAAAAAAATACTCCCACAATTGTGAGAGCATTTTAAACTTATACCAAATATAAAACTATTCAGCCGCTTCTTCAGCAGGAGCTTCTGTAGTTTCTTCAGCTGGTTTTTCAGCTTCAGCTTTAGCAGCTTCTGCAGCAGCCTTAGCTTCTTCTTCAGCTTGTCTTTTTGCTTCTTCTTCAGCTTCTTTAGCAGCAGCAATTTTTTCAGCTTTTTCTTTAGCTCTTTCAACTGCTTTAGCTTTTGGTTTATCTTGTTTAGTTTGGTTAGTTGGAGCAACAAATTTTTCTACAACACCAGCTTCACCTAAGAATCTTTTAACTCTATCAGTTGGTTGAGCACCGTTTGCCATCCATTTTTTAACAGCTTCAATATCTAAAGATAATCTTTGAGCGCCTTTTGGTAACATTGGGTTATAAGTACCTAATTTTTCAACAAATCTACCATCTCTTGGAGCTCTTGCATCAGCAACTACTACATGGTAGAAAGGTCTGTTTTTAGAACCGTGTCTAGCTAATCTAATTTTTAACATATCAATTTTTTCCTTATATTATGTTTTTATTATCAAACTTAATCTTTGCAATTTATATACAAAAAACATTCACAATGAGCGAACCTCGCCGATTGTGATGGATCCTCGAACCCTTATTAAGTCTTCAAATCTATGATAATTTCCTTTAATATACATTAATGAATATCAAAGTCAAGCAATTTTTATAAACTCATATTAATATATATAAATCCAAAACACAAACTTAAAATAAAAAAACCTCCACAATTGTGAAGGTCTCTATAAATATGTATTAAAAGAAATTATTCTTCTATTTGAACACCAGCTGAACTAGCAACTGCTTCTGCGTCTTTTTCAACGTCTTGAGCATCTTCTTCTGTATCAACCATAAGCTCTTTTTTAATTTCTTCAAGAACATCAGCATCATCAGCAGATTCTTGAACTACATCTGAACTTCCAACATTTAATTCTTGATAATTAGAAACTAAAGCTTCTCTTAAATCATCTGCTGAAGTTTTATCATCTTCAATTTCTCTAATAGCTATAACAGGATTTTTATTATCATTTCTTTCAACTAACGCTTTGTTACCTGCGTAAATATCTTTAGCACGAAAAGCTGATAAAACAACTAATTCAAATCTATCTTTAACTTTTCCAACTGTATCTTCTACTGTAATTCTAGCCATCAAAAAGCTCCTTTTTAATCTTATAAAAACACCCCTGAAATGAGGTACAGAAATATTTTATTAAAAAAAAGATAAAATCAAGAACTTTCTTTAAAATAAAAATATATTTCACCCCAAACAAAATTCTTGAATTATTACCTAAAACTTCTATAATCTCTCCTATGACAAATACAAACAATGACATAATCACATTCGGCTGTAGACTAAACACATTCGAATCTGAAGTAATGAAAAAGCATGCTAAAACAGCAAATTTCAGCAATTATATACTAATAAACTCTTGCTCAGTAACAGGAGAAGCTGAACGCCAAGCACGTCAAGAAATCAGAAAACAAAGAAAACTTCACCCAGAATCTATCATAATATTAGCTGGTTGTTCTGCCCAAACATCCCCAGACTACTTCGGAGAAATGCCTGAATTAGATTTCGCATTCGGTAACAATGAAAAACTTCAACTATCTACTTGGAAACAAGCAAAAGAAGAACTTTCAAAACCTAGAGAAGAACAAAAAAGAGTTTTCGTAGGTGATATAAACGACGAAAAATACATAATGAATGACGAAGATATCTTCGGCAACAACCTAGAAGAAGTAATAGTATCTGACTTCTCAAAACACACAAAAGGCTTCGTACAAATCCAAAGAGGCTGCAGAAACAGATGCTCTTATTGCCTTATTGCACTTATCAGAGGAAAAAACCATTCCTACACAAAAGAAAACATCCTAAAACAATGTAAAGCACTTACTGAAAAAGGCTATAAGGAAATAGCTCTTACAGGCGTAGATATAGCCTCTTACGGGTCTGACTTCAAAGACAATAAATATAGCCAAATGTCAGCAAATCACTTAGCAGATTTAGTTGAATCAATACTTGAAGTTATACCTTCTAACACTCGAATTAGACTCTCATCTTTAGACCCTGCTCTAAATTACGACAAACTTATAGAGCTTGCTAAAAAAGATAATAGACTTGTTCCATTCTGGCACCTATCTTTACAAAATGGAGACAACGACATTCTTCAAAAAATGCGTAGAAGACACACTCGCGAACAAGTAATATCTCTTTGTAAAAAACTAAAAGAAGAACTTGGCGAAAAAGTTATGATTGGAGCCGACATAATAACTGGCTTCCCAACAGAAACAGATGAAAACTTTACAAACACATTAAACTTAGTTAAAGAATGTGGCATACAAAACCTTCATGTTTTCCCTTACTCTGAAAGAAAAGGAACTTTCGCACAAAAACAATGGAAAGACGAGATCCAAAAGAAAGTTAAGAAAGATAGAGCTAAACAACTTCGCGACTTAGGAGATGAAATTCTAAAAGAATTCATAGTATCTCAAACAGGAAAAGAAATTGAAGTTCTTATAGAAAGTGACGGAAATACTGGTTGGAGCGAAAACTATATCCACTGTAAAATAGCAAACAAAACATTCCCTGAAAACACTCTAGTTAAAGGAAAAATAATATCTTTCAAAAATGGATACGCTGAAATCCAAGCATAAAAAAAGAGGTTTTTGATAAACCTCTTTTTTCTAATTACCCACCGATAATTAAATCAACATTCCAGGATACCAAGAAGGAATAATAAAATTACCTCTAGCCATCCCAGCTTTTTCTTTTTCCTCTTGAGTATTTTTTTCAACAGGTTCCGATTTCGCATTAACAGAATTTAATGACCGCTTAAACTCCTCCATAAACTCCTTAACGAAAAGTCTCTTTGCCTCTTTATCATCATAAAAATGAACATCTCCATCAATCATATCAATAAACCTATCAACATAACCTTTTAACTCATCGACATTTTCTTTATACAAAAGAGTTCCTGGGGCTACCGAGAGATCTTTCAGGAAAAAATAAACTGTAAGAAACAGTATTAAATTTTCATTTCCAACAAACAAAAACTCACTCACCCAAGAAACATCAATTCCTCTTTCGTATGCATGCTTTAATACAAGCTTCTTCAAGTTTTCAAAGTCTAAATCTTCTACTTTATAAAGATCGTTAATAACCTTATCAAAAAATGAAATTTTTTCTATTTCTGCAACCATAAATTAAGTTTAAATTTAAGAGGTCTAAAACCTCCAATGAATATTAAGTTTAAATTTTACAAATCTCTTATTTAGAATCTTTCTCAAGTTTATCTACATCCTCAAGAATTTTCTTTAAATCTTCTCTAATCTTTTCAACTGAAGTTTCTTTTTTCTTCTCATCAATATCAACCCCAGCTTTTTTCATAAAACCTTTAACAGCATCAACAAGCAACCCTTGAGTATCAATAGAATCTTCTACAAATTCAAAAGAATCACCATCTTCTAAATACTCATCCATATCCCCTGCTTCTATAGCCAAATATTTTTCACCAAAAACACCATCAGTCAAAATTCTAACTGAAGAATCTGAAGGCACTTTATATCTATTATCAATTTGGAATACAAGGTCCACAAAGAAATCATCATTCATCTTAATTTCTTTAACAAAACCAACTTGCACACCTGAAACATAAACAGGAGCATTAAGCTCAACACCTGAAACATCAAAAAACTTAGCATTCAACTCAATATTTTCTTTAACTTGAGAAGATATACTCATGCTCTTTTCTTTTCTATAATCTCTAACAAAATCTACAGCTTTTTCTACCACAACAAAAGCAATAATTATATAAATAATAGGATAAACTATTAAATTCAAATTAAGTCTTTTACTTTTAAAAGATTTAAGATCTACAATAGCTTCCGAAGTAGTTTCTTCAACAACTTCTTCAACTTCAGTTTCTACTTTTTTAATATCTTTTTTATTAACTTTCTTAACCATAACTTTTTCCTACATTAAAATAGCTTTTACAGACAAATACTTTCAACTTAAAGTAAAGCAAAAGATGTCGTTTTAAAACATTATATTTTGCATTTTTCCAAATTACAAGCCTAAAAAGGATTTAACCTTAGCAAAACCCTTTGAAATTAAATCTAAAATCAAAATAAAAAAGTTAACTGTTACAAAAAACATTGCAAAAAAGAATAAAAGAAAAGATATAAAAACTATAAACATAGCAAATAAAATCTTAGCAACAATACCACCGCCAGAAAATTTTTCAAATCCAGCTTGCTTATAAGAATTTAATCCATCAAATGAACTTACTCTATAAAATTCCATAACAATCTCCTAAAAACAAAAATCCCAGAGTAAAGAACCCCGGGATTTAAAATAAAATTATTTATTATAGAAATCTTTTACGAAATCTACAATTTCATCAAACTTCACAACGGTCTGCTCCATTGTATCCCTATCCCTAACAGTAACTAAACCTTTTTCGATAGTATCAAAGTCAACCGTAATACACATAGGTGTACCAATTTCATCATGCTTTCTATAATTCTTACCGATATTACCAGTATTTTCAAACACAACTCTACCCAATTGTAATTTCTTCAAAGCAGAATGTAATTCTCTAGCCTTACCAACTAACTCTTCATTATTTCTAGCAAGAGGAATAACAGCAACCTTCACTGGAGCAATATGCTTAGCAAATTTTAATACCGTACGAGTTTTACCCTCACCTAAATCTTCCACTGTATAAGCTTCATTTAAAATAGCAACAAAACCTCTATCACCACCCATAGCAGTTTCAACCACAAAAGGTATATAGTTTTCTTTAGTTTGCGGATCTACATAATTTAACTTAGAATTAGAATCTTTATTAGGTAAAACTTTTGCTTTAATATCAAAATCTTCCTGAGCTTTAGTATGAGAACCTAAGTCAAAATCTTGTCTATTATGAATACCTTCTAACTCATCAAAACCATGAGGGAATTTATATTCAATATCGGCTGCAGCTTTAGCATAATGAGCTAAATCATCTGGACCATGATCTTCAAATTTAAGATTTTCAGAATTAATACCTTGCTTAACCCACCAATCTAATCTAATTTTCTTCCATTCATCATAAAATTTTTCATCTTCTTTTGGATTAACAAAATATTGCATTTCTAACTGCTCAAATTCTCTCATTCTAAATACAAAGTTTCTAGGAGTAATTTCATTTCTAAATGACTTACCCATCTGAGCAATACCAAAAGGTATCTTTTGAGAAGTAGAATCCATAACGTTCTTAAAGTTCACATAAGTAGTCTGTGCAGTTTCCGCTCTTAAATAACCATAAGAATCATCACTTTCTACAGGACCAATATTAACTTTCATCATTAAATGGAAAGCTCTTGGTTCCATTAAATCAGTAGAACCACAGTTATCGCACTTACTTCTATCTTTCATCTTATCTTCTCTCATACGAGAATGACAAGCCTTACACTCTACTAAAGGATCAGAGAAACCATCTTCATGACCAGAGTGTTTCCAAACCAATCTGTTATTAAGCAATGAAGACTCAAGACCTTCAATATCATCTCTATCATAAATTAATGAGTTCCACCATGCTTTACGTAAATTATTCTTTACTTCAATACCCATTGGACCATAGTCATAACAGCCTTTCAATCCACCATAAATTTCTCCAGATTGAAAAACAAAACCTCTTCTTTTACATAATGCAACTAATTCATCCATATTTTTAGCAGGCATAAACTCACTCCTTAACTTTAAATTAACATAATAAAACTGAGGCTTACGACCTCATTCATAGTAAAAAACATTATAACAACCTCCTCAAAAAATTGCAATAATAATATAAAACAAAAAGAAGCCGGCAAAACCGACTCCCTTTCAACTTCAATAAACATAAAAAACTTAAACAAGCAAAGTAGAATTCTCAAGAATTCCTCTATACTTTTTTTCCTCATCTATAGCTATTAAAAAATTAACCTTTTCTTTGTTCTCTACATCAAAGAATGGCTCAGCATCCTTAAGAGTACTACTCAAAGAAATGGTTTTAACAGAATCTTTAACAGCACCAACATCCTTCAAAGCCTTTTGAGAGATAGCTCCCCCTCCTGCTCTAAAGTAATCCGTTGAAGTAAAAACTCCTACGACAACATTGTCATCATTTACAACTGCTATCGTACTGATCTTTTTGAATAATGCCTCACAATTCTCAACCAAATCATTTTGATTAATAGCCGGTCTATCCGATGCCGCAAACATGAATTGAGAAACTTTTTTACTCAAATGATTTGTATAATAAAATTGTTTATAAATTTTATCAGTAAAATCATCATTAAAAGCGCTGACAAATACTTCCGGTTTTGCAGTAATACTTTTAAAACCTAACTCAATAACTCTATCAATATAGGTTTTATCTCTTATACTTGTAGCCATATATTCGACCTGAACATCACTACCATTGATATGATTAATAGTATTTTCAGCGACTTTATTAATAGCGCTACCAGCACTTTCATCATCATTTTTTCCAAACAAAGATGAAATTATTTCTGCTCCAGATTCCATAGCAAATTTACCTTGGCTAAAAGTTTGAACCATATGAGCATGGCACCTTATACCTTTTTCAGATAAAATTCTTATCGCTGCATTTCCAATCAAACCAGCCGGTATCTTAAAAACAACTTTCTTTTTATCCAAACCATCGGATAACTGCTCTTCAACATTTTCAACAATCTCCGCAGTAGTCTTACCTATCCCTTCAATATGAATTTCAGGAACTACTTTCAAAATCGCTTTAATAGCAGCAGCATTATCATCGAAACCTTGTTCAGCTAAAATATCAGGAGTTGTTGTCACTCCAACAGCTAAATTACCGCTCATTTCTTGAAACTTTTTAATGGACTCAATATTCGCTGTATCCAAATAAATCTTCAAATTTTTCATAACTAATTTTTTTTAAGTGTTTATATTATTATTTTTTAAAAGTAATTTTCTGGACTATTCCAGATTAGATATATTAATGTCCGTCGATACGGACGCATTAAAAATATTTTACCCTAAAAAAATACTAGATTCGTGTGCTCATGTCAAGGCATTAAAAGAAATATTATTTTACTAACAAAAGCATTGACATTTAAACGATTCCAATTTAATATGAGCCTTAGTTTAATCCTTTAAACTCATGGAGCACATTTTCCCCTTTTGTGCTCCTTCTTTTTTTATTGACTTCTTCAAATAATTCAATAACATAACTAGGAATATAATATTAATTTAAACCTATATAAAATGTACAACTTATTAAATAAACCTGAGTTTATAAAAGAGTTTAACCAAACCCTAGATAGAATATCCTGCGAAGAGAAAGACGAACCACTATTAAAGAATATGTTATTCATAATAACAATAAATTTGATGACAATTTCGTTAAAAAAATCCAAGCAGAACAATCTCAGCGAAGACTTTTTCGAAAATAATGAAAGAGTTAAAAAAGTAAAAGAAATCATTTCTAAAAAAGTTAATTCAAATTATAGAAATAACTATAGAGATTTCATAAAATGGGTTTCAAAAAAGAGAATAGAATTAAATTCTGAAATATACGAAAAAAGCAATAAAAAACTAATTAAGTATTTCTCAGGTTAAAGAAAGAGCAAGGTTCAAAACCTTGCTCTTTTTTATTTCTCAAACATCCTGCATAACAACAATGCGTTCAGCAAACTCATCTGAAAAAATTTCAGTAGGATATCCATCTTCATCAAGTATGAAAGCTGGGGAATAATCAGTTTCTCCGTTCAAAACCTCAATTAAATCAGAAGTAAAATAAAAGCGCTGGCCACCCTTCTTTGAAAGATCTTCCGGATGAACTGACAATTCTGTTATAGAAAAATCTTTAATCCTAAAAAGCTCCTTTATTGAAAAATTTGAAGCATACTCACAAATGCTAGCATAAACTCCATCAAATTTTTCATCATTACCTTCCTGAATAAGATGGTTATCAGATAAAAAACTCACTCTAGTGTTTTCAAAGTCTTTCAACTTCATAATAGCATGACCACCCATAAAAAACTTATAAACCAATGTTTTAAAGTGCGGAACCGTATCACAATCTAGTCCCAAAGGAACATCGATAACAAAAATTTCATCATTCCTAAAAGATTTCACACCTATAGTATCAACAAATTTTCTAATAGATAATCCAAATTCACCATCAGGATCTTCTTCATTTTCCCAAATAGTAGCAATATTATTATTCTTTCTTAGAAAATATAAATTTCCATCCATACCTATAAAAAGGCGACTTTTTAATTCAGTTACGTTCATATGATTAGTGTTTAGATTTAACAAATTAAGATAATTCAATTATTAAAGCAATATCAACCCCTTGTCAAACAAAAAAGGGCTCCATTTAGGCCCCTCTTTTATTAATTTACTTCTTACTTGAAATATAAATGCTTATAGTAATATTATCAATTCTAGTTTTTTTAGAATCATCAAACATATCTATATCAAATTTCTCATCGTAAGAAAAAAGCTCAATAAATTCACATTCATTCTTAGAATCTGTTCCTTCAAAAGCGCATTCATTATCTGAAATAAAGTATAAAGGTTTTTCAAAAGTTTTAATATGCTTTAAAGAATTTTCTGAAAGCTCAAAAATTTTAGTAAAATGAGATAATTTACCACAATCTACAATCGGATAAACTATTGAGAAGAATTTTTCTTTAACCAACTGAACCTCAATTAAATCAAAAAGTTCCTCTCTATCATTGCCAACAACAAAATGATTAAATAAATTATAAAGATTAGAGGTTTTTAAATGTATTAAATTAACCTTTAATGATCTTTCTAAATCTATATAACAAATATGTTGTTTAGATAAATCATAATATAAATTTTTTTTAAACTCTTCTACATTCATAAGTATTTTTTTAGATTACAACTTTAAATATATTTTCAGTCAGAAACTAAAACATTATTCAAAACATGTCAAACAAAAACAGATTCTTAAGAATATTTTTCAACCATTTCAAAAAACTCATCTTCAGTCAAAGTAATAACACCTAAATCCTGAGCCTTTTTCAATTTACTACCTGCACTAGCTCCATAAACCAAGAAATCAGTCTTAGCAGAAACACTTCCCTGAGGCTTAGCACCTAATAATTCACGAGCCTTTTCTTGAGCTTCTTTTCTACCCATCTTTTGCAAGGTACCAGTAAACACAACAGACTTATCAAACATAGGATTTTCAGCATTAACATCGGCACCCCTTTCTTGAATCATAACTTCAACTTCAGATAACAACTCATTGATTTGACTCAAACTATCCTCATTATGAAAATAAGCTATAATATCCTCAGCCATCAAGTCACCGATACCTTCAATAGAAACTAATTCATTAAAACTAGCCTCCTTCAAAGCATCTAAAGTTTCAAACTTTTCAGCAAGCAATCTAGATGTAGCCGCACCAACTTGAGGAATAGCTAAAGCATAAATAAATCTATCCAAAGAAATCTTTCTCGAAGCATCAATAGACGCGAACAATTTCTCAACTGACTTCAAACCAAAACCGTCAAGCTTAATCATATCGTCTCTATATTGCCCCAATCTAAACACATCAACACAACTCTTCAACCAAGCCTTTTTATAAAAACTCTCAAGCTGCTTAATAGACAAACCATCTATATTAAACGCCGCTTTAGAAACAAAATATTTAAGCTTAGCCAAAATCTGCGCAGGACAATTCAAATTAGTACATCTCAATGCAACTTCACCATCCTTCTTTCTAGCAAGCTTAGTACCACACACAGGACAAACCTCTGGTCTAACAAATTTCTCAGAACCTTCTTCCCTTTTATCTAATTTAACCTCAAGAACCTTAGGTATAACATCACCTGCTCTTTCTATAAGAACAACATCACCAACCCTAACATCCAATCTATCAATCTCATCAAAATTATGTAGCGTTGCACGACTAACAATTACACCACCCATATTAACAGGATCAAGTTCTGCCACAGGAGTAATCACACCAGTTCTACCAACTTGCAATGTAATTTCTTCAACCTTAGTCATAGCCTTCTCAGCAGGAAATTTATGTGCCATGGCCCATCTCGGCGCCCTAGCAACAAACCCTAATTTAAACTGAGATTCCAAATCTGCAACCTTATAAACCATACCATCTATATCAAAAGGTATCTTATAACGATTTTCCAAAATAAATTCATAAAATTCAAGAAGTTCTGAAACAGAAGATGAATCAAAAGTTAAACTTCTTCCCTCTATAATAACATCACTACAAACAGCAAAACCATTAGCTTTAGCAAACTCTAAAAACTCATCTTGAGAAGACCAATAATTCACAGCCTCCGAATCCCCTCCATCGAAAGAATTCTTTCCATTAACTTCACCATAAGTATACACAAACAACTTCAACGGTCTCTTAGCGGTAACTGAAACATCTAGTTGTCTCAAAGATCCAGCAGCAGCATTTCTCGGCGTAGAAAAAACTTTTTCACCCTTCTCTTCTTGCCTAGCATTTAACTCTTCAAAATCTTTAGTATCAATATAAACCTCACCCCTTAACTCAACCGAAGTCATACCTTCGGGAGCCTTAAACTTCTTAGGCAAAATATCATCAGAAATAGTTTTTAAATTAAGAGTTATATCCTCTCCAACTTGACCATCACCACGAGTAGACGCCCAATCATAAACCATCATACCAGATTTTTCATCCAACTTATATCTAGCAGAAAAACCTAAACCATCAATCTTAGGCTCTGCAATAACCTGAAAGTCTTTACCAAACTTCTTACCTATAAGATCCTTTTCAATCCTAGAAACAAAATCTCTCAAATCTTCTTCATTATAAATATTCCCAAGAGAAAGCATAGAAACAGGCAATGTAATTTTACTAAAACCTGCCTTAACAACCTTAGCACCAACCTTTTTACCTATCTTATCATATCCAAGAACCTTTTCAGCAGAAGAACTAGAATCTCCACCAAACAGATCAACCTGCCCAACATTAATAGAAGCATTATAATCTTTCAAAATCTTTTCTAAAGCTAAACCTTCATTCTTCAACTCATCATATTCAGCATCAGAAATCATAGAATCATCATTTTGATAATAAGCATTATCATACTTTTCTAACAAAATATAAAGCTCATCCAAACGAACTTTTATTTCCTTAATATTATTTTCATCTAGTGATTTCACATCAAATTTAGCTATATCCAACTTCATAAAATATATCCTTCTCTTATACCAAAATTATAGCAAAAACACCTATTTTTTACAATAAAAAAAGCAGTAGAAAAATTAATTTCCACTGCCTAAAAATTCCTAGATACAACTTACCACTCTCCAAAATAAAACACAGGAGCTACAATCATAAACGCTATGATAAACGCTATGATAAACGATACAGCAATTGTAATAAAAAATGTTTTTACATCTTTCTCAGATATATTTTTAACACTTCCAAAAAGGGAGGATAAAAAATCAAAAGAAAAAAACAATCCCTGCAAAATCCTTATTATTGGTAAAACTACTACCAAAAGAAACATTCTTAATAAAGTTATTTCCTTATTTAAAATTACTATTTTCATAATTATATATTTTTTTATTACTAATTTACATCTTATTCTCTATACCGAAATTCTACCCTGGAATAAAATATTTGTCAAGAAAAAAATAAATTAATAAAAAAAAAGGCTCCGCAAAAACGAAGCCCCTCTTATTTAAACCTAAAAAATTATGCTCTTAACAAATCGTTCAGTTTAATTCTATAAATCTTAATAAACTTACTGTTTACTCGCGGTTTAGGTAATTCCCTATTAGCAAAAATACAAGCATCTCTTCTATGCTTACGGAAATCCTTAAGCTTTTCCCAAGATGTCACAACCTGATAATCAACATCAGTTATAATCAAATCTCCATCCTTTTTAGCGAGATAAAAACCACCTGACGATCTATATCGCGACACATAATCATACTGCTCAAAAAGCAAATCATTATCAACTCGATAAACCAGCAAATAAAGCAAACTCATTACAACAAGTGAAATATCTAATACAAACATTACAAACTGCCCCATAGATAAAGCACTTAAAAACTCATGCGTAAAACTAAAATCCAATGTTTTTGTCGTATAAACCAGCCCTATAAAAGAACCAATCAAGATAATAACAGATAAAAAGTTTAACACTGTTGCCATTTTTTTTGTTAGGAATAAAGTTCTCATTTTTTATATTTTAATTAAGTTAGTATAAATCTTATTCTTTCCACAACTCTACACCTATACAAAATATTTGTCAAGAGAAAATTTAAAATAAAAAACAGCGGGAAAATTCCCACTGCCTAAAAATTTCAGCAACGAAGCTCTCATTTGCTATATTAATAGCTGCCGAAGGTAAACCCTCCCTTAATCTGCGACTTCTGCTTCTTTTTATGATTCAAATTTACTAGAAAACTTCAGAAATAAAAAAAGTTTTTCACTAAGCATATAGCTCAACTGTCCAAACAGGTCAACGCCCATTCTCTTTGCCTGTCTTTATTCATCTTCCCCAATAAATTTGATAAAATTTATCTTTCAAAAAAATTATAAATATACTCTAACATAAATCACAATCTTTTCAATAAAAAAAGGGGACACCGTTCGTCCCCCCATTACATGAATGACTCCATGTAATATTGTTATAGTTTAAATATAATAATCTCTTAAACTATTCAGCAGCTTCTTCAGCAGGAGCTTCTGTAGTTTCTTCAGCTGGTTTTTCAGCTTTTTTAACAGATTTTTTAGCAGCCATTTCTTCAGCAACTTTAGCTTCTTCTTCAGATTTAGCAACGTTAATTTTAACAGTTTCTAAAACTTCTGGGTGGAAAGCGATAGTTACAGAATAAATACCAACTTGCTTAATTGGCTCACCAATTTTAACTTGTTGTGAAGCAACTTCAAAACCAGCAGCAACTAATAATTTAGCAACATCTTTTGAAGTAACTGAACCATAAAGATGACCAGTATCACCAGCTTGTCTAACAGCAACAAAAGTTTTACCTGCAATCTTTTTAGCAGCTTCTGAAGCAGTTTTCTTAGCTTCTTCATTTCTTTTTTCAAGTTCAGCTTTTCTAGCTTCGAAAACTTCTTTGTTTTCTTTAGTAGCTCTTAAAGCTTTTCCTTCTGGTAACAAGAAGTTTCTTGCAAAACCAGATTTAACATCAACTAGATCACCAATTGTACCTAATTTTTCGATTTTTTCTAATAGTATAACTTGCATTGCAAACTCCTAATTAATAATTGTTTGAAACGAAAGGTAGCAAACCAATGATTCTAGCTCTTTTAATAGCTGTAGCTAACTTTCTTTGATTTTTAGAAGATGTACCTGTAAGTCTTCTTGGCATGATTTTACCTCTTTCTGAGATAAATCTTCTTAATAATTTAACATCTTTGTAATCGATTTCGATATTTGCGAATGGATCGCCTTTAGTTCTCATATACATATCAAAACTCCTTCTTCTCTTATGAATGATCTTTAACCATCATAGGAGATGGATCTTTACTAATTTCTTTAATAGCGATAGTCATATATCTAATAACGTCTTCGTTTAGACCAAATCTTCTGTCCATTTCACGAACAGTATCACCGTTACCTTCAAATTGAACCATAGCATAATAGCCTTTTTTGTTCTTTTTGATTTTATAAGCTAGTTGTTTAAGACCCCATTTTTCAGTCTTAGCAACTTTACCACCGTTTGAAGAAATAATACCTTCAACAGCTTTAACCAACTCATCGTATTGAGATGGAGTGAAGTCTTGTCTTGCAACAAAGACAGTTTCATAAAACGCCATAATATAAACTCCTTATTTTCCTTATGGGTTAAAATCTTCCCTTACCACCGCCTAAGCAATAATAAAGAAAAACTTTCAATCTACGAACTTTGAGGCTTAAGAAATAGCCACCTCGTAGATAAGGTTCAGCCCACATTATAAAGAAACAAACCCAAAAGTCAAGCTTTTAGACATAAAAAAACACCTCCGATTTCAGAAGGTGCACCCAATAAACTTTATGTATATGATCATCGAAACGATAGCTGCTTCCAAGCCAAGCTTCTACAACACATACAATCCATTAGGAATTTTAAGCTTTCTAAAGCTACTCTGAGCTTTTTATTCCGGTTGTGCCGGATAAAGCTGAAGGGTTCACTGATGCTCCCCTCCTATTTTCTATCTCCGTTCAGCCTTCTTTTACGAAGTGCTGTCTCATCTTAAACTAAGACTACCATTACCTAAGTAGTTAGGGGTAGAACAATCCAAGACCTGACCTTGAGCATTAAGGTGAAGATATTTCTTTATAAATACATTTCTTGTAAATAAAATTTACCCTCATAAAAAATAAAAGTCAATATTTAAATTGACAATACCAATTATTATAAATAGAATAACCACACAAACAATTTAAACCCTTGTAAAATGAGTAAAAAATCTAAAAAAGAAAGAAAAGCTGAAAACGAACTAAGAGTTAAAGCTGAAAACAGTTTGATAGCTTTAATTAAAGAAAATCATGAGTTTTATCTAAGTGAACTTATAACCAAAGAGTTCATTGAAAAATATAAATACCTTGATAAAAAAGGATTGATAAAATTCGGATCAATAGTTCTTAACTACATCCAACATAGCTTGAGAATATATAGTCCCGAATGGATTGAAATAAAAGACCAACTCACTCCCAGAAGAAAAAGTAATTACTACTATAATATGTTGGGACGTGAAATTTGCAAATTTGTTACATCCAAATCATTCCTAGCTTTATATGAAACAAATGAAGCTCTGAAAAATAACTGCGATATTATTATAAACGAACTAACAAATAAATGCAGTTACCCATACTATGAAAAAGATTTTCAAAACAAAATCATAGAAATGTTTCCTTCTACCTTTGAAAAAATAGAAAGGCAACAAAAGAAAAAATCTTTTATCCAAAAATTAATCCCCGCTCACTGAAGGGATTTTTTTTTATAAAAAAAGATGTCTTCCCTAAGCAAAAACATCTTTCTTTAATAAATAAGCTCAACAACAATAATCCTATCCTCGTTAATCACTATAGCTTCATACGGATAATTATGTATAATCTTTTTATTATCCCTAACCCTAGCAAAATAACATCTGGCATTACTGTCAAAACGAACAGAAAACTCCATTCCTACAAAACAACCATCGTAAAAATCTTCATCATAGAAATACTTATATAAGACACATATTAAGCCATTATACTCCTTAGTATTTGCCACTTCATCCATTAACTCATCACTCTCCAGATCATTATTATCTGAATACATTTTAAGCAAAGCATGAAACATAAATTTAAAAGAAATGACATTGGCTTCCTTTAAAATAGTAATCCAACTATTCTCTCTATTAGAAATCTTAAGCCCAAATCTTTCTATAAACTTTTCTTTTACAACAGACTGTCTTTCATTCATTTTAACTACTGTCAACAATCTCATATAGTTCAAATTTTATAGTTTTAAACCATCTTAATTAATAAAAACATTAAATCAATTAAAAAAATACTTGACAAAATAAAAACATAAACATAAAATAACTTAACAAATAAACAATAAACCGAAAATAAAACATTTAAACACTCGATACCATGACTAAAAATATTGAAAACAACCTTAAAGCTATTATCGACCTTTTCATTACCAACAGAAATTACTTAGAGGCAATGATAAGTAAAGATAGAGAAGCCTTCCAAGAGAAATTGAATATAACAACCCTTGGACTAAATTCCCTGTCATACGAAAGAAAACAAGGAAATATTTCTAAAAGTATTTCCCTTGAAGTAAAGGAAGACATTTACTATTCCTACAAAGGTACTAAAGTTGGTCCCAATGGCGAAACATTACCTTGCGACATGCTCGTAGGAGTAATTAAGGGAGAAAGCGAACCAAAATGGATTTATCCATTGGATGAAGAAATTCTCTTTGAATATTGTGAACTTGCAGCAAAAAGCACTGATCACGAAATGAAAAGAACTATCTTAAGTATTCGCCAATTTTTAGAAGAAGTAAAACTAGAAAACAACCGCGAACAAACCCAAGTAATGGTCAGAATCCTGTACGCAAATGTAACAGGTGCAGACATTTTCTGGGAATAACACCGGTTAAAAAAACATAAGAAAAGCTCCATTTAGGAGCTTTTTTTATTCTTTCTTCTTTTTCTTAGAACCAACTAAGCTAACTTTCTTTTTAGAACTTTCGCTTTGTCCCTTCTCTTTCTTTTTAATAACAGATTTAAAGCCAGAGTTTCCAGATCTTCTACCACCAGAACGTCTCTCATCTCTTCCGCCATAAACTTCAGCATTTCCTCTGCCTCAATGACCTTTGCCACCGCCACTTCTTCTATTTCTACTACGGCTCTTTCTATTCTTCTTAGACTCTTCAATAAACTCATCTTCTTTAGAAGGATCTAGGAATAAAGATAACTCTTTCCATTCTTTCTTCTCAGCAGGAGAAACCAAAGTCAACGCATAACCTTTAGCGCCATTTCTTCCAGTTCTACCAATTCTATGAGTATAATCTTCAGCCTGTTGAGGTAAATCATAATTAATCACATGCTCAATATGAGGAATGTCCAAACCACGAGCAGCAACGTCAGTAGCAACAAGAATTCTAAACTTATAGTCTCTATATTTCTTAACAACCTGCTCTCTATGTCTTTGTCTCAAGTCACCATGAATATAGTTAACAGAGTGAGAATCATTCTTAAGCTCATTAATTCTTTTAACAAGTCTCTCAACACCTCTCTTAGTTTTAGCAAATATAACTACTGAGCCAGATCTATTATCCAACTCATCAATTAATTTATCAAACTTCTCATCTTCTTTTAAGTGAATAAAATCTTGCTCAATATTTTCATTTTGTTCCTTAGTACCTTCAATTTCAACAACTACTGGAGCCATAAGATACTTATTAGCCATCTTCATAATATTCTTTGGCATAGTAGCAGAAAGCATAAGAGTTTGTCTTTCTTGAGGCATTCTATTAATAATAGTCTCAATTTGCACACCAAATCCCATATCTAACATTCTATCCATTTCATCAAGCACAAGATAATCTGTTTGATGTAACTTCAAAAACTTCTTCTCAAGGAAATCATTAATTCTACCAGGAGTACCAACAATAATTCTTGGTTTATTCTTCAACTGATTTTTTTGCCCAGCAATCTTATCACCACCGATAAGTAAAGCTGTATTTATCTTCATATTAGGAGTAAGTATATCTCTAACAACTTCAAGAACCTGTTTAGCCAATTCTCTAGTAGGCACTAAAATAATACCTGAGTGAATCTTATCATCTAACAATTTAGAAATCATAGGTGTTATAAACGCCAAACTCTTACCTGTTCCAGTTTGAGCTGAACCCAATATATCTTGACCATTCATAGCCAAAGGAATCACTTCTTCTTGTATTGGAGTAGGATTTATAAACTTATGTTCTTCAAAAGATTTCAAAAGCATCTCTGGCAATTTAAAATCTGTAAATTTTTTCTTATTATTAACTTCTGTCATTTTATTCAACCTTCTTAAGTACCCTATTCTATAATAAGGTATTTTAACATTACAAAGCACCCATCAAACCAGATGCTAAAATTATTATTATTTATTTTATAGAGTCGGAAGTTTTAAGTATATTATCATAATACACCCACACACCTTCCATTAGTAAAGAAAATCTGAATAAACACAGAGAGTTTCTGAACGGATCAACTATGCAACCTATAACAGGAAGACTTACAAGTTTCAATGAAAGAGTTTCGACGAACTCTGCCGTGAGTATAAGTATATAAAAAGAGAAAGCAAGCTTTTTATTAAAAATAGTTGACTAAATAAAATTTCAGTTATAAAGTTGATTGGAAATAATTTTAAACGATGTTAAATTTAAACCTAAAAAAATGTCAGAAATTTTAGTTGAACTATCTATTAATTTTTCAAAATTAATATCAATAGTCTTAAATGAAAATCTTTCTTTAAATCTTGAAAAAGATAAATTAGAGCTTAACAACTTCATAACTTATCAAAACATGATTTTTACTCATAATATTATATCTATGAGTGAAAAACTTCAAGTTACTAAACCAAAAGTATTGAAGAAAGGAACCCCATTAAGTCCAATAGACAACATTGAACTTCCCCAGGACTCTATAGTAGGGATAGACAATGAAAATAGGATAAAATGGATTTTACCAATGAACCAACTCCATTCTATGGAGATGCTTAAAGCAATCAATGACAAAGAAGTTAAAGAAGATATCAAAAAAGTTATAAAACTTATGAGTGAATATACCTCATACGTAGCTTCCAAAAATCTAAAGCAACTAGCCTTAGTATAAAGAGAAACTTTAACAAAAACAATAAAAGCCCCTGATTTATCAGAGGCTTTTTTGTTAATTCAGTATCAAATTAATATTCTAAACTTATTCTGTTATCATACATAGTCTTAGCCTTAACCTGCTCTATTGTTCTCATAGAAAATAATGAATAAGAAGCTATATATAAAACAAAAAACAAAAATAATAACTTATTTATATGCTTATATATTTTAGCATACTTTTTATCTTTAGCATTAACACTACCGTGTTTATTCTTTTTTGCTTCCCCTTTATAACATAGAAAGAAAAAAGACCCCAATGCAATAACTAATAATAAAATTCCCAAATAAGGAGATTTAACACCATTAACATAAAAATTATAATTAAATAGACTAAGTATAAAAGCTAAAATTAAATAAACTTTAGCAATATCATTCTTAAATCCCATATCATAAAGCCTTTTTGAATTAAGACAAAACATAGGATACGCAAATAATAAAAAAGTTACTAAACCTAAGCTCCCAACATTAGCACCAAATAAATCTATTAAAAGAACTGATAGCGACAAAGTCGCAAAAGATACTACCAAAGATAGTAAAATATATAACTTCCTGCTCAAACGGCCATCTAAAGTTAAATATAAATCAAATAACATTTTTTTCATAATAAATATCTCCTATTTTTAATTCCTAATTTTATTTAAAAATAAAGGCTTGGTTATTTTTTCAAACTCCCAAGCCCTAATTCTTCAAAGACTACAACTTAGCTGCGATCTCTTCTAATTCAAAACATTCAATCTTATCACCGATCTTAATATCATTGTAATCAGCAAAAGACATACCGAATTCCATTCCATTAGAAACTTCCTTCACATCATTCTTTTCTCTCTTCAACTGACCAATATCACCAGTGTACATAACAACATCATCTCTAATGATACGACATTTATTTGAACGTTTGATAACACCTTCTGTAGCTTTACAACCAGCAACAACTAAAGACTTACCAACTTTAAACGTTTGAATAACATTAGCGTATCCAACAAAGTTTTCTTTATATTCTGGTTCTAACTTACCTGATAAAATATCTTTCACATCATCAGCAATATCATAAATGATTGAGTAATATCTAATATCTACACCAACATTCTTCGCTTCAAGCTTAGCATCAGCACCTGCTCTAACGTTAAACGCTACGATTAATGCATTAGATGATTTCGCTAAGTTAACGTCGTTCTTAGTAATACCACCAACAGAACCAGCGATAACTCTACATTTAGCTTTTTCATTACCAATCTTTTCTAAAGTACCTTTTAATGCTTCGATAGTACCTTGAACATCGGCTTTAATAATAATTGGAAGTTCAACAACATCATCTTTACCAACATTAGCAAACATATTTTCTAACATTGACTTAGATCTTCTTGCTTCTTCTTCTTGCTTAGATTTATGAATTCTGAATTCAGCAACCTTTCTAGCTTTAGCTTCGTTATCAACTACAACAAAGTCATCACCAGGAGAAGGAGGAACGTCAAAACCAAGCACAGCAACAGGATACGATGGAGACGCAACCTTAACAGATTTACCTCTATCATCAATCATATCTCTAACTTTACCCCAAGATTTACCTGAAACGAATACATCACCTTTCTTCAAAGAACCTCTTTGAATAAGCACTGTAGCCGTAGAACCTAAACCTTTTTTAACTTCAGCTTCAATAACATTACCTTCAGCTTTTCTATCTGGATTAGCTTTTAACTCTAACATTTCAGCTTGTAAAAGAATAGCTTCTTCTAACTTATCTAAATTAAGTTTGTTCTTAGCAGAAACTTCAACGGCTTGAACGTCACCACCCATTTCTTCCACAACTAATTCATGTTGTAATAAATCCATTCTAACTTTTTGAGCGTTAGCATCTGGTAAATCAATCTTATTAATAGCAACGATAATTGGCACACCAGCAGCTTTCGAATGCTCAATCGCTTCAATAGTTTGAGGCATAATTGAATCATTTGCTGCAACCACTAGAATAACGATATCCGTTGCATTAGCACCTCTGGCTCTCATAGCTGAAAACGCCGCGTGACCTGGTGTATCGATAAATGTAATTCTTTCACCAGCTTCGTTTTTAACTTGATAAGCACCAATATGTTGAGTGATACCACCAGCTTCGCCAGCAACAACATCAGTTTTTCTTAATGCGTCTAATAATGAAGTTTTACCATGATCAACGTGACCCATAACAGTAACAACTGGAGGTCTTTTAACCATAACAGTTTCTTTATCTTCAACTTTATCTAAAATTGAATCTTCTAATTCTGTAGCACTAACTCTATTAACTGAGTGACCTAATTCAGTAGCAACTAACTCAGCCGTATCTTGATCAATGGCTTGATTAATTGTAGCCATAGTTCCCATTTTCATAAGTTCTTTAATAACTGAAGCTGACTTTTCAGATAATTTCTCAGCCAAATCTTTTACTGAAATAACTTCTGGTAAATCAATAGTTTTAAGGATTTTTTCCTTAGGTTTTTGTTCCATCAAAGTCTTTTTAGATCTTAACTTCTTCAATCCAACATTAGCTGGTCTAAACGCAGGAGCATCAGAATCTTCTTCTCCACCAATACTATATTGAGCCTTAGCTTTAGAAACAGAGAATTTATTTCTTCTCATATCAGTTTCATTTGATTTCTTAGAAGCTTTTTTCCTAGCTGAATAATCTACATTTTCAGTAGGAGCTTCTTTTTTGAATACTTTCTTTCTAGCACCTGCAGCAGAAGATTTTTCACCTCTAGCAGCTGAAGCTTCACCTTCAGTTTTAGTTTCTTCTTGAGCTGGCTTTCTACCAACAGAATGCTTAGCTCTATAATCAACAGCCATACCAACTTGACTTCTCTTAGCAGCAGCTTTCTTAATTTCTTCAGCTTTTTTAGCTTCTTCCTCAGCTTTCTTTGCAGCTAATTTTTCAGCTTTTGCTTTTTCAGCAGCATCAGCCAAAGCTTTTTCTTCAGCAACAGCCTTCTCTTGTTTAGCCTTAGCAGTGCTTAATACTTTTGCTTTTTCAGCTTCTGCTTTTTCTTCTTCTTTAGCAGCAGCTAAAAGAGCTTCTAACTTCTTTGCTTTTTCATCTGCAGAAGAAGCTGCTGTATCAGCCTTACTAAAAGTTCTCTTTTTCTTAACTTCAACTTTAACACCTGAACCAGTGCTAGCTTTAGGTTTTACATTGCCACCTAAAGATAATGTTAATTTTTTTCTTTCTTCTGCCATTTTTATTCCTTTTTCTTTTCTACTTTTCAATTTTCAATTATTATAAGCAATAATAATATCATGAAATTCCCGCAAATTACGGGAATAACAAAATACTACTTTTCAGCTTTTTCTTCACCTTCAAACCAGTGAGCTCTAGCTTTCAAAATAAATGCTTCAGCTTCTTCTGAATTTAATTTCTTATCAAGAGTTTCTTTTAATAAAACAATTAAATCATCAGACGCCAAATCAGCTAAATCATCAAGTTCTTTAATTTCTTTTTCTTCAGCTAATTTTAATACTTCAGATTTAGTTAATAATTCAAAATTAACTAACTTATCATCAATTTTCATTTCTTTAAGTTTAGCTTCAATTTCTTTATTTTGTTTTTCAACTGCAGTCTTAGCTCTGTTTTGAATTTCTTCAGCAATTTCTTGCTCAAAACCTTCAATAGCAACTAATTCTTCAACTGGAACAAATGCAAGTTCTTCTAATGTAGAGAAACCTTCAGAAATAAGAACTTGAGCCATCATATCATCAATATCAAGAGCTGAAATGAATAATTGAGATTTCTCTTTCATTTCTTTCATTCTCTTTTCTTGATCATCAGTTTCATTAACAACGTCTATTTTCCAACCAATCAATTGAGATGATAGTCTAACATTTTGACCTTTTCTACCAATAGCGATTGAAAGTTGATCTTCAGCAACAACAACATCAATATGGTTTGTATCTTCATCAACAACAACTTTAGAAACTTTAGTTGGTTTCATTGCATTAATAACATATTGAGCAATATCTTCAGAGAAAGGAATGATATCAATCTTTTCACCTTGCAACTCATTAACGATAGTTTGGATTCTAGATCCTCTCATACCAACACAAGCACCAACAGCATCAATTGAAGCATCGTGACCTAACACAGCAACTTTAGAGTGAGAACCTGCATCTCTAGCCACACCTTTAATTTCAATAACACCTTCAAAAATTTCTGGAATTTCTTGTTCGAACAATTTAGCCATGAAGTTAGGGTGAGATCTAGTCAAGAAAATTTGAGGACCAGATTTTTCTTCTCTAACGTCTAGAACTAAAGCTCTAACTCTATCACCAACATGTAACATTTCTCTTGGTATTAATTCATTTCTTCTAATAACAGCTTCTGCTTTACCATTAACTTCAACAAAAACGTTACCATATTCAACTCTTTTAACAACTCCATTAACAATTTCGCCAGCTTTATCTTTAAACTCAACAAATTGTTTTTCTCTTTCCGCACCTCTGATTTTACCAGAAATGATTTGTTTAGCAGATTGGAAAGAAGATCTTCCAAAGTAAACAGGAGGTAATTCAGTTTCAATAAATTGACCAACTTCAATATCTTTAAGTTCTTTTTTAGCTTCTTTCAAAATGATATGTTTTGAAGAAGTATAAATTTCTGGAAGTTCTTCACCAGCTTCTTCTTTAGCTAATAATTCTTCTTCATCATACTCTTTATCAATTAAATCAGCTAACTTATCATCAATAACTTCTAATCTTTTAACAACACTAATAGCACCGTCTTTTCTATCAATTTTTACAACGATATCGTGTTCGTAACCATATTTATTTCTAGCAATCTTAGTAACTGCCGCCTCTAAAGACTCAAATACAATTTCTTTATCTATATCTTTTTCATTAGATAAAGCATCTGCTGCAAAAATAATTTCAGGTCTTGGCATAGATATTGATTTTACCATTTTATTTTCCTCATAATTTTATTATTAGTTATTTTATTTATAAACTTTTTCGATCAGATATTAAAAAAAGTAGCTCTTCTCAGACTCTACTTTCACTTAATTCTTCGACTATTTACAAAATTAATAATACCTATTACATATCAAATGTCAAATACTTTTTAAATTAAAAAAAGGGTTATAAATTAATACAACCCATTAAGTTTTAAAAACTTACCAATAGCCCCTCTCTACAAAAGCATCATCACAATCATCGAACTTAATAAAATTAAGAACAAATTCACCATTTGCTCTCATAACAGCTCTTTCGCCTCTTGAATTCTTCAGAATATATCCTCCATCTCCTGAAATAAACTCCATACTATTAAAAGCACCGTAACGGTTTAGATTAATAATAGAAGTTAACTTCAAATAATTCTCAATAAAATCAGATCTATTATGTCTAATGACTAATATCTCTGAAACATATTCCTCAAAAAATTCTTCTTCATCAACTTTAGAAAAAAGGTTATATCCAACATCTTTCTTAAGTAAATTAAAATACTTTCCTTCATCAATAACTTCAAAAGAAGTATCAGATAATATTTCAGAGGGCTTAATTAAAGCCTCCTCAACAACATCCTTTATATGACGAATTTTACCCGGAAGAATAACAGGAAAATCACCTCCCCCTTCTTCATGCAAATAACAAAAGGGATTAACAGCTGCTACAGAATCATCTATTTCATCAGTCAATCCAGAACAGGGTCCTCTAGTAAGATTTTTCTCTCCATCATTTTTCATATTTTTTTATATTTTATAGGTGTGTTTAAATATTAATAGGCATAAATACCTAACTACATATAACCACAAAAGTCAAATACTTTTTTGAAAAAATCATAGAACTCTTTTAATACAATAAAAAAAGGCTGTAAAAATTCACAGCCTTTAATTATTTTAAGAAACTAATCTACTAAAATCAGTTGGAATCCAGTTAAGGACATAACTTGCATCTGACAGCATAACCGCCGACAAGTTCTTCTCTGGATCTTCAAGGAAATACCATCTCTTCGATATTAAATCTCTTCGAGGCTGTTCTGAAAGAATATTACATAAGTTTTTATACTTAGTGTAAGCCTCTGTGAAATTCTCAACATCAAATGAGTATTCAAAAACTCTAATCCACTCATTAAACATAAAACTCTCTTCCATAATGTTGTATACATTACAAAATCCGTTAGCTATGAGCATAATAAAGTTTTTATTATCCATTATTTCCATCCTGTCACAAACAAAATCAAAGAGATGTTCTCCCCTAGAATTAACAATAGCTCTAAATTTATACGCTTTTAATCCCTTTTTTTCATTTTCAGAATAAAAAGTATCAACGTAGAAATAAGCATCATCGCCTCGATCCGTTGCTAAACTAACAAGATGATTTGGAAACCTCTTATTCAAGAGATCAACCACTTCGTTAATATTTTTCATATATATAGGTTATAAGTTTACAATTTAATATGCTTAATTACAGCCTAGCACCTTAAATTTTATTTTGCAAGTCTTTTTCTTGACAAAACAATAACTTAGATAAGTTAATATTCTTAAGCAAATTAATTTTTAATTGATTCTCTAGAGTAATTTCCAGAATCACAAAAATAAAAATCCTCTATCAAAAAGTATTTCCAAAGGTTTAAAGCTTTTTCAAATTTTAGCATTGACAATCCCTAAATATGCTTTAAAGTTTTTTATAGTATTAATATTTTTAAACTTTTGGGAGAGCGTTTAAAATATAAATTCAGTTTAAATGGAAACAATTTTAGATTCAAAAGTAGCGAAATTTCGCGAAGAAGAAAAAGCCTTCCAAAAGTATTTGGATGAAAGCTTTAGTGAACAAAAGATACGTTACCAGGAAAGGTTCAACAACCTAGAAATAGGAGAAATATCAAACATCGATGATTTCGTTCGTTGGAGAAGTTCTTTAACCAAAGAACAAATCGAAAGTCTCAAGTTTGAAAACTTTTTCTCAGAAAGAAGAATTAATAATGATCCTGACTTAAAATATTTAAGATTGGTTCAAAAAATTCTTCTTGAAGGTCAAGTAAGAAACAACAGAACCGGCGTGGAAACGATATCACTCAAAGGATCACCAACAGAACGTTACAATATACGAAACGGAGAATTAGCAATTCTCAGAAGTAAAAAAGTACACGTTAAAAGTTGGGTTGGAGAGATCCTTTGGATTGCATCAGGAAAGGAAGATTCTACTTTTTTAGTTGAAAATGGTATCAGAATTTGGAAAGAGTGGTCCCGTCCAGGGGACAACTATGTTGGACATTGTTATCCTAAAATGTGGAGAGACATGCCATACGATGAGGAAAAAATTGACCAATTAAAAACGGTCATCGAAACCTTAAGAAACAATCCAAATTCAAGGCAAAATTTGTTAGTTGCTTTTAATCAAGGAGCTAACAAACAAATGGCCGCAGCATCCAAAGAAGCTGGTATGACTATTGGATTACCTGCCTGTCATTCACTTTTTCAGAATCATGTAGAGGCTGAAAATGATGATATGCTTAGATTTATCCTACAATTATACCAAAGGTCCTGCGACATATTCCTAGGAGTACCGTTTAACATTGCAGAATACTGTTTTACTGCAAACGTTATATCCTATGAAACAGGATTAGTACCTCACGAATTTGTACATAACATGGGTGATTATCACATATATAAGAACCATATCGTGCAAATCCTTGAGCAATTAACGAGAACAGATTTTCTTGAAATGCCTATTGCAAGGATTAACTTAAATTACAACAGAAATGAATTTAATTTAATCGATGCTAAGAACTACTCAAACGAGAAATTAAGTGAATGGCTGAACATTCTCATTAAGAGTATTAACTACACTGAATATGAACCACATATATCAGGAACAGTTGCCGTTTAAATTAATTTCCTCGGAAAACAATTTAAAAAATAATCCCCCTTCTCCCAAGGGGTTATTTTTTACCCAAATAAAAAATCCCTGAACAAATCAAGGATTTTATTTTTTATCAAACTTCAAACTATTAAAATTTTAATTTTATAAAATATCTTCTATACGCGATGTCTAAACATAAAGTTTTGGATAGTTTACCTTATATGCTAAATAAAAAGATTCCGACGCGTATAAGTAATACGCGAGGGTTCTTTTTATAACGAAGATGAGGTGAAATATACGAAACCCCTATCCTAAAAAAGAATCAAGTTCTGATAGAATTTTTTTAACAGTCTTCTGCTTAGAAAAACCATCCACATCTATATGAATATCAGCTTCCTTGTAAAGAGAATACCTCTCCTTTTCCAACTTACTAAGAACTTCTTCAATATTCTCATTAAGCAACAAAGGTCTAGTATCTCGTCTTGAAGTCCTGTCTACCAAAACATTCAAATCACCCTTAAGCCAAATGGTAATAAACTTTTCCTTAGCCAACTTTCTAATAGAATCGTAAAGGAAACCACCTTCCCCTGTAGAAACAACCTGTTTCTCAACATCTCCTAGAAAACCTTGTAAAAATTTCTCTTCCTTTTGTCTATAAACATCCTCTCCATAAAGAGAAAATATCTCAACTATAGATAAACCACCACTGCTTAACTCAATAAGAGAATCGGTATCATCAAATGCAAGACCCAATGCCCTCGCCAAGGACTTTCCAATAGAAGTCTTACCAACTCCCATAAGCCCAACTATCAATATAGGTTTATCCAGCTTCCTTCTAACAAAAGGAGCTTTTCTAAAAAAAACTTTCTCTCTCACTAAAACTCCCCTTATAAAATTTTAGTGCTTAGCAGACTTAGCATGATCTTTATTTAATTGACTGTCTAATTTTGTAAGAGCATCTGCAAACGCATCTTTCATTTGATCAGCAGAGGCACTAGAAAAAAATTCCTTTTTCTCCGCTGGATGAACAGTTATTTTAGCCTCAACTTTATCAGCATGATCTAGCTCCAAAGAAACAGTAGCGGAAATAACTTTACCAAAATATTTTTCACACAACAAACTAACTCTTGAAACAAAATCTTCTTTCATACTTTGAGATACAGAAACTTTAACGCCTTTAACAGATATATTCATAGCATTTCCTCCATTTTTCTTTTAATAACTTATAAAATAATTATAGTCAAAAAAACATTCTGCTTCAAGGTTTATTTCTTGAAAGATAACAAAAATTATGTTAAACTCTTGAAAAGAAAGAATTAAAAAAAGGTTAAGGAAAATGTCAAATAACAAAACCCTATTAACTGCTGCGTTAATACTACCTATCATGGCGACAAACAGCTTTGCTATTGGAGGCAAAAGCACTACTGTAAAATCAAGAAACGTAACAAATGTAGTCGTTGGACAAAACCTATCAAGCAGCGGCGGACTAAGCTGTCTAGACTCTTACTGCATATCGCCAGCAGCTCCTGAAAAAGGAAAATGCAGATGCTCTAGCGCAATTTCAAAATACAACGGAATAAATCAAAGAATTAAAGAAATTGAAAACGAAATTGCCGAAAGAAATAGAATAACAAGTCTTACAAATTCAAACGTTGAAGTAGACAAAATTCTAACTAAAACTGAAGACATATATACAAGCCTAAAACAAACTGAAGACGTAAACGGAATTAACGGTTCTCTAAACAGTTTAACTGAAGGAACAACTCTTCTTGATATGGCTGTAGAAAAATGTGAAATAAACGACCTAGATACAATAGAAGATTACAAATTCGAAGTAGAACTAGATTGTGAAAATTATTCTGCGCACCTAAGTGACAAATTAGAACTTGCAAACAGTTTACTTTCAACTGCAATCAAAAACCAAGAATTAGCAGAAGAAAATAAATTCAAACAAACTAACCAACTAAGTGATAGTCTTTGCAAATCAGAATATAAAAATTGTATTAAAACAGACTGCGGAAATGGCTTCCTAAAATGTCCTAACGCAACTCTAGTAAACAAAGCAATTGCCGCCTGTGAAGAAAAGCTTTACGGAAAATGTGAAAATTCTAAAAAAGCAATTTTAAAGGAAATCAAAAGAGAAATCCCTAAAGATAGATCTGAAGAACGTCGTAGACAAAAGAAAATAGAAGAACAAAATAAAAAGAACCGTGAAGGTGACGACAAAAAGAAAAAGTAAAAAAAATAAAGACTGGCCAAAACCAGTCTTTTTAAATATTTAAATTAATATTCTATTCTCAAGTCTTTTCCTTGTTAAGTCAAATTCTGCCAAAACAAGAGACTTAGACGCCGGTGATTTCCACCACTCATTCTCTGAAGCATCTCCATACTTTTCATCCTTAAATGGAGTCTTCATTAAATGATAAGCCACATCATAACCTACTAGATCCAAAAACCTTTTTAAAAATCTCTTTTCGAAAGGTTGAGGCATTAAAAGAGACCTATTTGCTCTAAAGACAGATCTATTATCATCAAAAAATCTATCTAGAGTTTCTATTTCTGAAGATACCCTAAAATATCTTTCATCTATTCCAAACTCTTCAATCAAAGCTCTCTTCAATAGCCAACCTTCCCCCCTCTTGTAATCTTCAAAAAAATTTCTGCCAGGGAAATCTCTAGAGTAAACATCCTCGACAATTTCTCTCTCTTGATTATTCTCCACAGTCAAATAATTTTCTTTTCGACCATTTCTAATAAAAATCACAGGTTTCTTTGGAAACTTATTAAAGTAATCAACCAAAAATGTTAAGCGATTTTTAACAGCAAAAGCAGAAGGAGAAAAAATTATACAATCAGACTCAAATATAGGTAAACAATCCTTTGGAAATAAATATTTAGTTATTTCTGAAATTTCCTTTTCAGAAAGTTCTCTATTCATCAATTCCTCAAGAATTAATCCATTCAAATAATCCATACACGTAAAATTTAGGTTCAAATTTATTTTAAATAAGATATAAATAAACACCCATCAATTGTCAAGATAAAATAAAGACCGGCATTTACCAGTCTTTTTAATTTATCAAAATTTAATAATTAATCTAAAAGATCACTCTCAATTCTATCCAACTTATCTATCTTCTTTAGATAATCTTCAAGATTTTTAACTTCTTCCTCAGTATAAGTAGTCTCTTTAGTAATATTATTAAACATATTATCAAAATCAGCAGAGTCATTCTCCACTGCAATACCAAGATCACCAAACTGTTGAACATCTTTTAAATTCTTAATAAGCGCACCTGAATTTTGCATATTCTTTCCAACCATCTTATTAAGATTGAAACCTTCATCTTCTCCTTCAAGAATATTTTTAATTCTATCGAAATCTTCACTCTCAGGAAATAGTTTAGAAACTAAGTTAACAGAATATTTAATAACAGGAGCTGACTTAGCTTCCTTTTTCATCCAAGATGGTTTCTTTGCTGGATCCGAAATAAACCAAAGAACTGAAATATAAAATATAGCCATTATAAATATTCCTCTAACAAGACCGAATACAACACCTAAACTTTTATCCACATTTTTTAAATCAGAATCCCCTATTTTTCTAGATAACTTATTTGCAAAAAATGAGATCAAAACAATACAAAGAAAAAACGATACTGAATAAGTAACGGTCGAAGACCAAATAGAACCTTCTCCACCAAATCCAGAAATAACTAACGGTTCTAACAGAGGGAATAAAAACTTAACCAAGAATGCAGCTATAAACCAAGATGATATAGCAAACATCTCTTTAGTAAAACCTCTTACGTAAGCAAAAATACCTGACAAAATCAGAACTACAACAAATAGAAAATCTAAAAAATTTAACCAATCAGGCATTCAACTAACCTTTTCCTTATACAATTTTACTTTAGAATATTATATCAAATATAAAAAAATAATAAAGCAAAAAAGAAACAACCTTTAAAAGTCATAAACAATTAAAACAAGATTTTAACAAGCATTTTCTAACTTAAATAAATAGATATTTATAACTATTTCAAAACCTTACCTATACCAAACCTTTATTTCTCAATATATTCCTAAAAAAGATAAAAAAATTTTAAATATTTCTTGCCAAGCATTTACATTTATATTATAATTATTTCACATCACTAAAATTTTTGTATTAAAGAGGATATGGCTAATATGGACACACTCAATAATGTTATTGATAGACCTAAGTTCAAGATTATTCAAGAGAAGAACTATGCCATTTTGAAAAATTTTTCAAACGAATTACTAATTATCACAAAACATTGCGAAATACCCCCCAAAGACGTAGAAATAGTCTATGACGGAGGTAAGCACGCTCTATTATATAGAGATAATCAAAACATAAAAATTTTAGATTTCATCAACGAACAGGTTAGACCTGAATTACTAAATGCTAAAGAAGTTACTGTAATCGAATATGATGATAAAGAAAAAATCAAATACGAATACAAAGTTCCTATAAACAAATTTAATAAAATAAACATAGAAGAAAACGAAGTCGTTACAATAAATGACTTTCCAAAAGAACATCAAAAATTAATTATGGACGAACTAAACGCTGAAAAACCAGACTTCGACAGAATTAATAAACTATTTTCAAAATAATATTGACAATTCCCATATTTTCCCTTATAATCAAAACATCTTAAAGAAATTCAATTAGGAAAATCAAAAATTTTTTAATCAACTCAATTGCTAACAAATAGCAATTTCAAACACAATATCAAAGTATAGAAAGAATCATCATGCATTTAAAAGAAATTAAAGCGAAAAGCGTTGTAGAACTAGTTAAAATGGCTGAAGAAGCTGGCATAGATAATATAAGTAAATTAGATACTTCTGGTTTAAGATTTGAAATCTTGAAAAACAAACTATTAAAGAAAGAAGAAGTAATCGTTGAAGGTGTCCTAGAAATTTTACAAGACGGTTTCGGTTTCCTAAGAGCTGCAGATCAAAACTACCTGTCTGGTCCAAATGACGTATACGTTTCTCCTGCACAAATCAAAAAATCAGGACTTAAAAAAGGTGACACAGTTGAAGGTAGTGTAAAAATACCAAAAGAAAAAGAAAAATTCTTCGCTCTTAATGAAGTTTTAACTGTTAACGGAGCAGATATCCAAAAAGCTAAAAGAAGAATTAAATTCGAAAACTTAACTCCTCTATTCCCAGATGAAAAACTAAATCTAGAATATATGGATGCCAATAGCAAAAATGGAAAACTTAACCTAACTACAAGAATTATCGACATAGTTTCACCTCAAGGTAAAGGACAAAGATCTCTAATCGTTGCCCCTCCAAAAACAGGTAAAACAGTAATGCTTAAAGAAATTGCTCACGCTATTACAGAAAATCACCCTGAAGCATACCTAATGGTTCTTCTAATAGACGAAAGACCAGAAGAAGTTACAGACATGAAAAGATCTGTAAAAGGTGAAGTAGTATCTTCTACTTTCGACGAACCAGCACAAAGACACGTAAACGTTGCTGAAATGGTTATCGAAAAAGCTAAAAGATTAGTAGAATACAAAAAAGACGTTGTTATCCTTCTAGACTCAATCACTAGACTTGGAAGAGCTTACAACACTGTAATTCCTTCATCAGGTAAAGTATTAACTGGTGGTGTAGACGCAAACGCATTACAAAGACCAAAAAGATTTTTCGGTGCAGCTAGAAACGTAGAAGAAGGTGGTTCTCTAACTATCATATCTACTGCCCTAGTAGAAACTGGTTCAAGAATGGACGAAGTAATCTTCGAAGAATTCAAAGGTACTGGTAACTCTGAAATCGTATTAGATAGAAAAATCTCAAACAAAAGAGTTTACCCTGCAATCGACGTTGTTAAATCAAGTACAAGAAAAGACGATTTACTTGTAACTGATGGCACTATGCAAAAATCTTGGATCTTAAGAAAAATCTTAAACAATATGGGATCTGAAGGCGCAATAGAATTCTTAATTGATAAAATCAAAAACACTAAGAATAATGACGACTTTTTCGAAAACATGAACCAATAATAAAATTATAGGTAATACATAAATGGATATTTTATTAATAGGAATACTAATTTTCATTAGCAAATTCTTTATTATGGTAACGTTAAAACCATGTGCTGATCATTTTAAAAGTAAAGAAAACACTTACTTTATTAGTACATGGATTTTACTAAGTGGAACTGTAGCTATAGTATCTTCTTGGGAAGGCGCCAAACCATTTTTATATTCACCCCTATTAATATTCTCAGTATTAAAAGGATTCATTGTTTGGAATTCAACTAAAATAAGTACTGAAATTCTAAAAGAGAACGTATCATCTATTTCATTCCAACATTTCATATCTCTTGGAGTAAGTGCTTTAATACTTAATGCATTTTTTGGAGAAACTCTATCAATAATAGCTCAGCTATCCATTCTATTTATGGGAATTTTAGGACTATTATTCTTCATAGTTGGACCTGGATCTAAACTATCAAAAGAAGGTCTTAAAAGATTAACAAAACTAATCTTCCTAGTTATGTCATTAATAATTATAGACCACATAGTTATAAAAAATACTCATTGGGCATTACACCTTTTTATATATGCTGTATCATTCTTTACAATTTCACTTATATCATCTCACTCATTAAAAAATTGGGAAAAGATATTTATACAAAAAGAAACACTAATAGCTGGTTCAGTAATAGCATTCGCAGAAATCCTATTCATGTTTTCTATGAGCTTAATGCCTATCAGCTTAGCGGTATTCTTCGCAAGATTAACTATACCTCTTATAATGGTTTATTCTTCTATAAAATATAAAGAAGACAAATGGTCTCATGAACTATTTTTTGGAGCTCTAGCAATAATATTTGCCTTACCAATAATCTTTGATATATAAAATAAACCTCCCACCGGGAGGCTTTTATTTTTTCTAGTTGACATTTAAGTTTTTATTCTTAACATTCTTATTGGAAAAGTTAAATTTGAACCTAAAATTATTAAAATGTACAATCAAAAAAAAGTAGAAATTTTCTTTTATTTTAAAAACAACATTCTTAAAGTCAGATTCCAAAACAATAGATACCCTCTTAATGAAGGTCCTATGGAAAAACTATTTCTTCACAGGTTATCCTGTATGGAAAAACCCCTCACTGTAGGAAGCTCTCTATGGGGATTAGAAGAAACTGACGAATTAAATGGGGATGATATTTTAAAAGAAATCCATCTATTAAAAAAAACAACACAGCTAAAAAAACACGATATATCAATATCAAAAGAAAATGATAAGTTTATGATAAATTTATTCGGACAATATTCTTTTGATATTAAAACACAAGAGAATAGAATACTCTTTAAAATCGTAGATGATTGGCGAGATAGCTTTAACATACTAATTTCTGGAAATGAAATGATTAGAGTTAAAAAGCCAATATTGACTAAGCTAATCAAAGCAATAGTCAATACATCTTCGTCTAAGATTATAGATATTAACAACTTCATAGATAAAAAACTTATAGAATTAGAAAACAATGAATTTTCAAATAAAAAATCTAGAAGTATAAAATATTTAGATAAAAGAAAAAAACGAAGAAATAGTCAACCACATATGCTGTAAATAAAAAAGCCCCAAACGGGGCTTTTTGTTTTTTACTTCAAAGCAATTTAGCAGAAATTTTCAAAGATTTTATAATAGCAGATTAAACAAGTATTTTGTGCGAGTGGAAGCAAAAGTGCTTGAGAATTTTGGTGTCGTGTATAGATAATACTCGACTGCCAAAAGTCAAAAGTACTTTTTACAATCAATCGTGCAAAAGACGCCGTTTAATTAGATAGGTAAAACAATCTTAACTCTCAACCCCTTCAACGAATGACCATCTTTAAGATAAATATCTCCACCATGAGCCAATACAATCTCCTTAGCAATAGCAAGTCCAAGACCTACTCCACCAGTCTTTGTATTTCTAGAAGTTTCAATTCTAGCAAATGGTTTGAACATCTCATCTCTCTTATCTTCAGGAATACCACAACCATCATCTTCAATATTAACTACAATATTATCTCTTTCTTTTCTCATCTTAACTAAAACAGTAGTATCAGCGTATCTAACAGCATTCATGATAACATTATTAAGACATCTCTTCATAGCTTCCGGTTTAAGATCAACCTTTTTATCAAGATGAGCAAACTTACAAACAAATTTCTTATCAAAAGAATTAAATCTATCAACTACATTACCAAGAAGATCTTCTACATCAACTTTCTTAGTAGTTTCACCACCCTCTCCTTTAGCATATTCAAGGTATTCATCAATCATTCTCTTCATATCTTCAATTTCTTCATTAAGGTTTTCTTTTAAATCTAAATCTTTAGTCTTTTGAACTTCTAAAAGCATTCTAGTCAAAGGAGTTCTCAAATCATGAGATATAGCAAATAACATTTTCATTCTATTATTAAACACTCTTGTAATTCTGCTTTGCATTTGTAAGAAAGCATTTCCTGTTCTTCTGATTTGACTAGCACCACTAGGAACAAAACCAACAACCTCTTTACCTTTACCAAAATCTTCAGTAGCTTGCGCAAGATCTTCAATAGACCTAACCTGCCCTCTTATAAACGGATAAGCTATAAGAACAGCAAATATACCACCAAAAATTATCCAAAGGAAAACAACTGCCGTAGAACTAGTAAATAACTTCTTCAAAGAAGACTCAACAACAAGCAATCCACCATTAAAATTAACTTCTGTTCTCAAATGCTTCATTTCTTCATTAGCAATAATATTATAATTACCATCACCAAATTCTTGTCTGAAAGCTTCTTCTGCATTAGGATAATTTCTAATCAAATATGGATAAAGATTTTCCTTCTTTACAAATTCAGTATTTGGAAAATAACTAACATCCATATCTTCTATCTCTTTAAAATAAGACTTAATCCACTCTTGGTTTCTATCTTCAAAATCTATAAAGTATTCTGCAGATTTAATAGAATTAACATAATAATTAACCAATCGTTTAGAAACTGTATCCCAGTGTCTATCATAGAATACATAACCAACAATAGTTTGTAACATAATCATAGGAATAATCAAAGAAAGCATCGTTCTTCCCATCAATCCTTTAGGTAAAAATCTCTTAAACATATGTCCTATAAAATTCATCTTCATATCATCACCTTTTCTTATTTTTAAAATCAAATTTTCTTAACTGTCATCTAACATTATATTTTAAACAAGTATTTTTGTTCGAGTGGAAGCGAAAATGTTTTTCAGATTTGGTATCGTGTATAAATAATACTCGATCGCCAAAGATTAAAAATATTTCTCGCAATCAATCGTACAAAAGACGCCGTTTAAAATTAAAAAGATATAAATTTATATCCCTTATTTCTAACCGTCAATATAAAGTTAGGCTTCTTAGGATTTATTTCTATCTTCTTTCTTAATCTAGTAATTTGAACATCAACTGCTCTCAAACTCTCTGATAAATTCAGTGCCTCAGCTAATTGTTCCCTAGTTAAAACTTCATCTCTATGATTTATCAAAAACGATAACAAAACCCCTTCAGAGTAAGAAAGAGATATAGCCTTATCAGCCTTAACTAACGAATTTCTTGAAAAATCAAACTCAAATTCTTCACCAAAAATATATTTATCACTATCATTATAAGACTTAGTCTCTACTCTCTTATAAACCCTAGTTAAAATATTTTTAATTCTCAAAAGAAGTTCATCTGGAGAAAACGGCTTAGCTAAATAATCATCCGCCCCAGCTTCTAAACCTTTAATTTTACTTTCCACTTCATCCAAAGCAGATAACATCAATATTGGGAAATTATAATTTTTAGATCTAAGCTCTTTAACAAGATCAAAGCCATCCATACCAGGCATCATAGCATCTAAAATCATTATATCTATAGATATTTTAGAAACAACTCTAAGGGCCTCATCCGCATCTTTAACACAAGAAACAAGATAATCGTCATTATCCTTAATAAAAGAAGTCAATAATCCTCTAAGCTTTTCATCATCATCAACCACTAAGACATGGTATCTTTTTCTAAATCTTCTATCATTTTCCATATTCAACCTCACTTAAAACAATTATAATACAATACCGAAAATCAATTCAAGTAAAAAAGCTATTATAATATATCTTATATATATAGTAATGCCGACCAAGAAAACAAGGTCGGCACTTCAAATAATTAGACTTTTTTCCTATTATTCTCTTCTAGCTCCAGGAGTTCCAGGTGTTAAATCTTCAGACGTAACTTCTCTAACTCTCTTAAAAGAACTTGAAGTTATAGTTCCACCTTTAATCTCTTTAGAGAAAGAAGACTCTTTATATAATTCTTTCTTTTCAGTAGAAATAGGAATCACTTTATATCTTCCAGGAACAACATATTCACCACCATCTTTAGTAGTATCTGATTTTTCTTTTTCTACAACAACTTTATTACCTTCTGGGAATTTCATTAAGAAATATCCTGTTTTACCAGCATTAGCACCACCTTCAAAGTTAAAAGTATAATATGCACCAATCAAGTTGTAATCTAAATCAATATAATCAATATTATAAATAATGTTACCAATAACGTTTCTAGAAGAATTAAGATCACAATAATAATTACCACCAACAACAACAATAGAATTAGAACCTCTAACTTCTATTCTGTTATTATAAGCAGTACATTTTGTCTTAATACCATTAGCCAACAAGTTTGGTTGTAAAGCAAATTCTAAACTTTTGAATTGTTTGTCATGATCCAAACCATAAATAGTCGCAGACATTAAATCGAAAACAACTGGAGTACCTGCACCAACATCCGCAGCTACTTTAATACCAGAAGTTAAACAAGCTCTGTTATTAGGATCTGCTTCACAAATCGCAATATTAGAATGTTTATTATAATAAAACATTTTAAACAAATTAGAATACAAAAATTCTGAAGTAGTCTTACTATTCACTCTTGTACAATTAAAATCTCTACAAACCACAGTTGGCTTTTTTGCGAATCTAAGATCTTCATTATAAATAGTCTTATTTTGCATTGCATGATTTAACTTTTGTTTAAGCACCTCATTTTCATATTCTTGTTGATGAAGTCTCATCTCCAAATCAGCATTCATTTCTTCCATACTATTAATTTCTCTTTCGTATTCACTTTCAACACCTAAGAAATCACTAACTTGAACATCTTCATCGGTAGATAAATTTTTCTCATCACCACCAAAGAAAAAGAATGAATTAGATGTATTTGGACATACAAAAAAAGAACCAAAAACAACAGCTAAAGCAAAATAACTATTTCGAAGCTTAACCATAAAACTCTCCTAAATTTATTTTTTCATACTATAATGATACTAAATTTTAGAACAAAAGACAATTAAAAACTTCATTTTATCAAACCCCTCTCCTGTCATCCCGGACTTAATCCGAGATCAACAAGAAATTTAAAGCAAAACCACATATTAATTCCCAATTTTTTCAAAGAATTAAAAATAAATTGCAACAGTAGATTAAAGTTCTTATTGCAATTCCAGAACAAATCAATAAAATAAACCTTAGAGAACAAAATTTCTCAAAAATTTTTACACACATTTTACAGAAATGAAAAACTTCATAAAGCAATCTTTCCACATAACGTTTTGGATAATTTGCTTTAAAGAAAAATGTTAAAAAAAACGAATTTTACTTCTGCACTTTTTCCAAGTATTTTGTGCGAATGAAAGTAAAAAGTATAATATAAAAATTTTAACTCTCGGAGTTTTGGTAATTTTGCTTCAGATAGAAGTAAAAATGATTTTTAGATAAAGTATCGCGTATAAATAATACTCGATCGCTTTAGATAAAAATTATTTCTTACGATTAGATAAGTAAAATCCCCAAAACCCTTAATTAAAAAGAGGAATAAAAAATGGATATTACTATTAACGGCGAAGAAGGTCTTCTTCAAGCTGGATATCATAAAAACGAAGAAAAAAATAAGAAAATAGCTGTAATACTTTCAGACCACCCAAAAAGAGGTAGTCACATGAACGACAAAGCCATCTACACGCTATATCACACTTACACACTACAAGGTTTCAACGTTATTAGATTTAACTACAGAGGCGTTGGTCTTTCTAAAGGTGAATTCTCAGGTAACGAAGGAGAAATCACAGATGCTGCAAACATCCTAGACTGGATGGAAAAAACAAATGACAAATACGAAGAAGTTCACGTAGTAGGAATCGGCTTCGGTTCATGGTTAGCATTACACCTTTTAATGAGAAGACCTGAAATTACAAATTTCGCCCTAATCTCTCCAATCGTAGAAGGATATGAATTCAACTTTGTAAACCCTTGTGCTGCTAATGGTATTATCGTAAAAACAGAATGCCAAAAAGAATCGCAAAAAGAAAAGATTAAAAAACTTTATAAAGATTTAGAAAAAATGAATTCTGGTGAAACAAAACTTATAAGAATGAATACATGTTGTTGCAAATTCGAAAGTAAATTAAAACCACTATTCGATAACATGCAAGAATTCATAACAAAGAAGTAAAAAAAATATTTCATTGTCATTGCGAGCAGAGCGTGGCAATCCAGAAAAAATAAAAGCACCACTACGGTGCTTTTTTTACAAAACTTCAGTAACTAAAACATCATAACAACTGAATCTTTACATTAAAAAAGAGTCGTAAGTACCTACCCCGACTCTATTTTTTAAAATTCTAATTTTCAACTAATTCAAATCCAAAATTCTCCCCCTCTTCTAGAGAAGGACCTGGAAAGCAGTATCTAGCGATTCTTCCTTTTTTTATTTCAACCTCTCTTCCAGAAGTCAATTTAATAAAAATATCATCCGCTAAAACCTCAACGCGATCTTCAGTCCAATTTATAGGCATAAAAGATACATACAAAGGCAAATCTTCAGAAGTTTCAATTAACCCCTGAAATTCTGTTCCTTTTTCAATAATAATTGAAGCTCCAGATTCAAATTTTATTAAAAAACTTTCTTTTACAAAATCTTCTTTAATATAATCCCCAGGATTCCATTTTTCTTCGCAAGAAGGTAAAAATAAGATTTGTAACAAAACAAAAAATACTAATAAACTTTTCATGGCTCTATACTTTTTTAGTTTTTTTAAATTTAATATTCAAATTTATTATTTTTTATAGAGGTGTCCTCTCCTCTAAAAATTTAATAATTAATAAATTAAAACAAAACATACCACAAACATCTTATTTGTCAAGTTTTTTGTCTAAAAAAGAAAAAATCCCAGAAAAATTTTATTTCCTGAGACTTTAAATCTTGAAGATTTGGTTACTTTTGACTTAGATGTTTCTGAAAATGATTTCGAAGTTTACAAATAGTAAATAAGATAATCATTTATCAGGAACAGATATTCAAAATTCCCAAATCCCCTTATCTTCTAAGAAGCACTAGCAATAGCTAGAAATGAATCCGCCTTAAGTGACGCACCACCTACTAGCACACCGCCAACAGAATCAATTGCTAAAATTTCTTCAGCAGTTTCTGGTTTAACAGATCCACCATAAAGAATAGCTACACCAGCATACCCCATATCTTCAGCAACCTTTGCAATAGAATCATGCATTTCTTTAACGTCCGCTGGAGTTGCAGATTTACCAGTACCAATAGCCCAAACTGGTTCATAAGCGATAACTACAGTATCACCATTACCTGCTTTAGGTAAAGATGCTTTAACTTGTGCAGCAACTACATCTAAAGCTTTACCAGCTTCTCTATCTTCTAAAACTTCACCAACACAAACAATAGGAGTTAAGCCTTGTTTTAAAGCAGTATCAGCTTTTTCAGCAACTAAGGCATCAGTTTCTTTTTCATATTGTCTTCTTTCACTGTGTCCAAGAATAACAAACTCAGCACCTAACTCTTCTAACATTTCAGCTGAAACATTACCAGTATAAGCTCCAGAATCTTTAGTATGACAATCTTGTCCACCTACTTTAATTGAAGAATCTTTAGTCAATTCGCAAGCAACAGCCGTCATAGTAAATGGAGGGCAAACAACCATTTGGAATTTAGTTTCATCTAAAGATTTAACACCTTTAACCAATGCGTCTAAAAGAGCTACATCTTCCTTCAAACCGTTCATTTTCCAATTACCGGCAATCAATTTTTTATTATTCATGAAAATCTCCTTATTTTTTCAAAATTTTACTTGTTTTAACAATCTTATCATATATTATATAATAATGAAAATGCAATAATTAAATTTATTTATTTTAGGAAAGGAATAATAAATGTTAGAATTCTTCAGAAAAGAGAAAAATCAATTTTTCGTAAAAGGTATCATGCTATTATTAGCAGGAAGTTTCGTGTTCTTAGGTTTCACAGGATATATGTCTGGATACACAAGTTCAGCCCCAATAATTGAAACAAAAAACCATAAAATAGGTTTAAGAGAATTCCATGGTCTAGTAGAAAACTCAGTACAAATGATGAAATACTACAGCAAAGACTTCAACACAAAAACATTTATTAACAACCCAGCTTTCTTCAACAACTTCCTAAGACAACTTAGCTACACTGCCCTAGTTGACTCTTATGGAAAAGATAGAAGCTTTATCATGTCAAACGATCAAGCATATGAAATCATTTCTAATACAAAAGAATTCCAAGACGCTGATGGAACATTCAACTACGACACATTTAAATATGCTATCCAAAATGCTGGCTACACAGAAAAAGGCTTCATTAACAAAATCAAAGAAGACAGCGTTCAAAAATTAACAAACCAAATCCTAACTATTCCTTCAATAGTTCCTGATTTTTACAAAAACAATTTCTTCAAAGTAGCTAACGAAACTAGAGAAATAAAATTAGTAGAAGTTTCTCCTAAAAATTTCTCAAGCACTACTGCTCCAACAGCAGAAGAACTTCAAAATCTTTACGAACAAAAGAAAATAGAATTCTTAAATCCAGAATCTAGAAGCGTTTCGTACATCAAAATTGATGAAACAGTTGAAAATCAAACAGAAACTGCTGAAAACATTTTAGACGACATCATTGGAGGTGAAGACCTTGATGAACTTTCTAAAAAATATAACGTAGGAAAATTCGACGTAAGCAACATCAAAAAAGATAGAGAAAACAAAGATAAAATCGTTCAAGAAAACTTAGAAACTATCTTCTCTTTAGAAAAAGGTGAGGAAAGTAACTTAGTTAATCACGGTAAATCTCTAATAGTTTTCGTATGTAATAACATCAAAGAAAGCACTCCAAAATCTTTCAATGAAGTTAAGTCTAAACTTATTACTGAATGGACTAACAAAAAGAAAAAAGAAGCTGCTTACAAGTCTCTAAACGACGTTATTAAATCTATCAAAAGTGATAAGTCTTTCGAAGAAGCAGCAGCATCTAACGGTTTAAAATTCAAAACTGTAAAAGTTTCTAAAAAAGATGAAAAACTTGAAAAGAAACTTAAAGACGCAATCTTATCTGCAGAAAAAGAAAATCAAGAATACATTATCATGGGCGAAGAAAAATATTACCTTTTCTCAATCAACAAAACAATCTTCCCTACTAAAGATATCAAAACTCTAAGCGAAGATGAAATCAAAGAAGTAGATCAAGCATTCCAAGAATCTCTTGCGAACGAACAAATTGAAAAACTTCAAAGAAAATATAGAATGAGAGTGTACAACAACGTACTAGAAAGCTACGTCAGCCAATACAGAGACTAAACAAATCTCTACTCAAAAAAATAAAGCCCCTCTTCCGAAGGGCTTTTTTTGAAGCTCAAAAATCGATGTCAATCATATACCCACATAAGGTGTTGGTGTTCAATTTCCCTAACGATCTTTTCAATAGTATTTTTTTCTTTAGCTATTGTTTCTGTCTCTCTTTTAGTGACCAATTCACTAAATTCCTTAACACATAACGTAACAAAACGCAATTTTGCCGCAGGATCAAGACCAAGATCAGAAATTAAATCATCTTGAAACTTAATCTCTCTACCTGATTTAACAAATTTCTCTTCCTTCAAAATATCAATAACTCTTTTACAGCGATAATAAGTCCGCAAATAATCTGAAATATGATAAATTTTAGAAAAATCCTTACACTCCTCTTCTGGAATTTTCAAGCAAAATTTTTCTTCACAAAGACTTATCAATTTCTTTTTATCAAAATCGGCTTCAAATTTAAATTGAGCCCAAAAAAAACGACTTGTTATTCCTGAAGCATTTTCAACCAAAGAATTCTCTTTTATAATTTTAATTATTTCTTTATAAAATTGATAATTACAATCAATCTCTGGTTTTTCAGCTATTTTTTGATCTTTATCACTAGAATTATTTCCAGTAAAAAATTTTATTTTCATAATTTAAAATGTTTGGTTTATAAAATTGGTTTAAAATAAATTTATCACCAATAGTTTATTTGTCAAGTAAATTCATAAATATAAACAAAAAATAAAGCCCCTCTTCCGAAGGGCTTTTTTTATAAACTAAATATTTGGGCTTTAAGCGACAACTCCATTTCTTATATCATAGATAATATTAACAAAGTCCTCTACTGTTTTAGCCTCTTCCGCAACTTCATCTGGAATAGTAATTTTAAATTTATCTTCACAGAGTTGAATAAAGTAAAGTATATCCAAACTATCTAAAGGAAGATCTTTCGTTAAATTAGCTTCCAAAACAACTTCGTCCTCATTGATTCCATATTTATCAACGATACCAGCCTTTAAAACATTAAAAATTTCTTCTTTTGTCATAATCAAAAATTTTAGGTTTAATTAATTATATTATAAACTATATTTACAAAATCCTGAACTATTTCAGCTTTTTCAGCAACATCATCTGAAATATGAATATCAAACCTTTTCTCACAAAATTGAATAAATTCAAGATGATCTAAACTATCTAAAGCCAAATCATCTACCCAGTTAGATTTTAATTCAACCTCATTTTCATGAATTCCTGCCTTATCTGCTATCTCAGATTTTAGAACATTAAAAATTTCTTCTTTTTTCATAAATAAAAATAATTAGATTTAAATTTCTTTTGGTAAAACACTACAACTATAAAGTTTATTAATCAAGATTTTTTTTTCACAACAAAAGAAAACATTCTTGTCTAACAACCTATTTTATGATATCATAAAAATAGCTTCTAACATTTAAACCTAATTACACAATGAACAACAAAATTCGCAATACAGTAAATATAAATTCTTTAAAAATATTAAATAACAAATTTTCTAAAGGATTTATTTCCAGGGAAATCTCTTCAAAAAAAGAATATTACCTAGAAACAAGTGACAAAAAATTCGAGAGAATAGAATTCAATGAATGTTTCATTAAACCAACATGTAGAAATTATTCCATCGTTTTAATTCATCTAGAAGATGATCTAATAACAACAGGATGTATAAAAAGTGAATTCGTATATATAAATATAAACGGATTTAAATTTAAACTTCTTGAAAGAATAAAACTAAATGTTCTTAGTGGAAACTTCATACTTTTTGAAATAGAAGATGTAGTTAGAGAAACTGCAGAACCTATCAATGAAAAAAATGTTGAACTCATCGAAAAAATAGCCTCCTAATGGGAGGCTATTTCCATAAAATCATTCCGATATATTATTTTCTGAATACAGCTGGTATATCCAAGCTTTCTTCCATTTCTTCAATAACATCCATCAAATTAAAAGGTTTTTTCTCTTCACCCTTCTCTTTCATAGAACTAGAAATGAAAACAACATTATCAGATTTTAATTGTTTATCATCTGAACTTGCTGTAGCACTTGCAGCTGGTGCTGGTTTTCTAACAACTGTTTCTTTTTTAACAGTTCTAACAACAGGTGCTTCTTCCACTACAACTTCTTCTTCAATATCAACTTCTTCAAAAGGAACTTCATCCACTTCTTCTTCAATTAATTCAGCTTCATCTTCCTTTTTACCTTTTTTAAAGATTGAAGTAAAAAATTTAGACTTACCAATTTTCTTATCTTCATCTTCAACATCTTCAGTTGTTTCTACAACAACTTCATCAACTCTATCTACTTCGCCATCTTCTTCAATTTCTACGAAAACATCTTCTTCAACAACTGATGGAGACTCTTGCAATTTAGTTTCAATCTCCTCTGTTATTTCTTCAGCAATATCTTCTGCAGTTTCTTGATTTTCAGCAATAGTATTAAACTCTTGCTCTAATTGAACATCTTCTTCATTTTGCCCAATCTCAACACCATCAATTTTATCTCTAAGTCTTGAAAATTCACCAATTGGTGATTTTGGAGCTTCTTGAGCTGCCTCCCTAACAACAACTCTTTCAGAAATTTCCTTAGGAACCACTAAGTCATCACTAGCTTTAACAGTTTCTTCTTCAAATAAAGTTTCTTTAACAGGAGCTTGCGCAGCTTGAACTCTCTTCTCTTCTGATAATTTTTGTAAAGCAATATCAGATTTAGCAGCGTCACTCAAAGAAATACCATCAACAAAAGCACCTTCATCAACTACCTTTTCTAACGTTTCAACTTCTGCACTAGAGAAAGTTCCTGAAAAATTAGCAACTCCATCAAAACCAGCCGCAACTAATGAAACCTTAATCTTTCCAGCTAAATCATCATCAAAAGATGTACCAAAAATAATATTTGAATCTCTTAAACCAACGTCTTCTCTAATTCTATTCATGGCAGTACTAATTTCTTCCAATGACAAATCATCTTCCGAACCAGAAATATTCACAAGAACACCCTTTGCACCTGAAATAGTATTTGACGAAAGCAATCTATTAACCAAAGCTTCTTCCGCTGCAACAATAGCTCTGTTTTCACCTTCAGCAATAGCAGTACCTATAACAGCCCTACCCTTACCCATCATAACAGATCTAATGTCAGCAAAATCAAGATTAATCAAACCTTGCTTAATCATTAAGTCAGTAATATTTTTAACACCTTCTACAAGAATGCCATCAGCAACTTGAAAAGCCTCTTTCATTAACGTATCAGAACCAACCACTTCAAAAAGATTTTGATTTGGTAGCACAACTAATGAATCTACAATTTCTTCTAATTCTTTAACGGCAGTTTCTGCAATTTGCCTTCTACCATCACCTTCAAAATCAAATGGTGTAGTAACAATAGCTACTGTCAAAATACCTTTATCTTTAGCTGCCTGAGCAATAACTGGAGTAGCACCTGTACCAGAACCGCCACCTAATCCTGTCGCAATAAATAGCATATTAACATCTTTTAATTCTTCAATAATTTCATCCAAAGATTCTTCTGCAGCAACCTTACCTATTTCTGGTCTAGAACCAGACCCCAAACCTTTTGTAGTCTGCTTACCTAACTGTATAATTTTATCTGCACGAGAATTAACTAACGACTGCAAATCAGAGTTAGCAGAAACAAATCTAACTCCTTCAATCCCTTTTTCTATCATGTTATTAACGGCATTACAGCCTCCTCCACCAACACCAAAAACAGTGATATTAGGCAAGACAGTTTTCATTCCGCTTGGAGCTTGATTAGCAACATTATCATGAAGATTTGTAATATTTGATTTATTCATATAAAACTCTCCTTAAGCACACTTATTACAAATATTATAACATAATTTATAGTATTTTCAAAGATAAAAAAAGGCTTTACGAAAAAAAATGATTTTTTTTGAAAAAAGTACTAGACTTTTATTTTTTTTTATATTAAAATACGAGCAATTCAAGATGGCCAGGTAGCTCAGTTGGTAGAGCAAAGGACTGAAAATCCTTGTGTCGGCGGTTCGATCCCGCCCTTGGCCACCACTTTTAATTTCCCAAAAAAGAAGGGAACTTTTTTTTCCCCTTTTTCCCTTCTTTATTCCCCTTTAAAAGTAGTTTTTTTTACAAAAAAAAATAGGCTGAACTCCCCTGTTCAACCTATTACCCTAGGGGATTCAAAGTCCCTTAAACAATATATTTAGAAAGAACGTCTCTCCAAACCTTAGGTGCTCTAGCAGCTCTTCCACTATCTTTCATCATAAATACTAAAGTAGGATTTACTTCCACCAAAATATCTCCCAAAGAACCATCTTCATTAATATGTCTTATTTCTTGATGGAATTCCACTTTCAAACCATTAAAAGATTTAACATTAGTTAAAATCATAATACTTTCATTCAACCTAGCTGGCTTCTTAAATTTCATATTAACATCTATCAAAGCCCAATCACCAACAGATCTAACTTCCTTAACTTCATCAGCAGGAACATCTGCATCAATTATATTCCAAAATTCATTCCTACCTCTTTCAGCAAACTTCAAATAATTAGCATGGAAAACAATTCCTGCACAATCCAAATCTTGGTAATAAACTCTAGCTGAAATACAGTGAGTTTTTCCATCCATAAAACCATTTAATTTTTCATATTGATTTATATAATTTTTAATCATTTTCTAAATCCTTTTTTAAATTCATCTGCTAAATAATAACAAATCCCTAAACAATGTAAAGTTAAAATAAATAGATTATGATTTACCACAAACAAAAGGTAGAATCATAACTTTAAAAACAAATTTAAAATCATTGATTAGACTCAAACTTTTTCAAAAACAAATTTTTAACAAAATAAAAAAAGGTAGTGCAAAAACACTACCCAAATATTTTAAAATTAACAATATGCTTTACTATATTCTATCCTTCTACAGGCATCTATAATCATAGACCTAGTTTCATGATCACAAATTGAATCCTTATTAAAGTTAAGAACTTCAAAAGGCACCCCTTTCATGGTAGAATATAAGTATCCTAATTTTTTATTCCATCCGGAAGTTCCCAATACAATTGGCAACTCTCTTTTAGAACATTCTTCTATAACTTTTACTGCATCAAATGAATGAGTAAAAATCAAAACAATAAGGTTTTCCGACTGACTAATTACATCATTATTAAAAGCCTCATCCATATCTAAAAATAGAGGACAATTATTAGATGCAAAAGAACAATCAAGAATACCTGGAACAAAACCCTTTACATTAACTTTAGACTCTTTATTAGAGTCGTAGACGTCAAAGATTTCTAATATTTGCCCATTAAAGTCATCATCTCCAACCAACAATACATTAAACCTTTGATAAGATCCTTCAGCTTCCATATTTATTAGATTTAAATTTTTCTTATATAAATTATATATATAAAAAAAGCACCCTGTCAAATGAATTGAGAATTTATTAATAAAAAAGAGGCTCTCCGCCCCTTTCAAAACTATTCTTTATTTTCTTTATATGCTAAATACATATTTCCAACTAAAATAAATATTCCTCCAACTACAATGTTATCAGTCAACGGAGTTTTCAAAATAGTTACATCTAAAAGCACTCCTCCAACAGGTTCTAACAAAAGTATCAAACCTCCATGTAAGGCAGAAACATTCTTATAAGCCTTATACATTAAATAATTTCCCAACCAACAGAACAAGAAAGAAAATAGTGCTAAATAAAGAAACATATCTAATCTATCAAAAGAAAATAAGTTCAATCCAAATTCGGGATATTTAGCATTTCCCATAAAATAAAAACCCATAAAACTAAATACAAAAACCGAAAATAAAAACATCCAAAAATAAGAAACGTTAGCATCTACATCATTTTTAGATAACTTCTCCACAATAAACCCTTCTAATGCCAGAGTTAAACCTGCAAACAAAGCCAAAAGAACTCCTAACAAAGAACCTGATAAGTCACTTAATCCAACAAGGCAAACAACTCCTATAAGAACTAAGATTAAAGAAACAATTTCAAACAATCTAGTACCTCTCTTCAGAACAAAATGAGATATAAAAGCTGTCCAAACCGGCTGAGTATAAAGAAGAAGTATAGTTAATGAAACAGAAACTCCTAAATATAAAGGCATAAATGTAGCAAAACATTGTGCTGCCGCCAAAACACAATATAAAAATATGTATTTTTTACCTAATTTAGAAACATTAAAAATTTTTTCTCTAAGGTATAATAAAAGTCCAACAGAAAGAAATATTGAAGGTATCAAAGATATTTCGACTACTGAAACCCCCATCTGCTCGAATAATTTTCCAGAAAAAACCATACCACCAAAAATAATAGCAGCAACAAACATTTGAAAATAGCTTAATCTTTTTTCCATAACATATTCCCCTTAATATAAAATTCCCAAATCCTATCGGTTTAATTCTCATTTAAATATGCAATATTTAAATGCTCATACCCTTTTTGAGTAATAACACGTCCACGTGGAGTCCTATTCAAAAATCCTTTCTTCAAAAGAAATGGTTCTATAACATCTTCTAAGGTATCAACAGCTTCAGACAATCCCGCAGCAACAGTCTCTATACCAACAGGACCACCACTAAAATTATCTATAATAAACTTCATATAAGCCCTATCTGAAATCTCTAAACCTTGCTTATCTATATCCAAACGATTTAACGCACTATCAGCAACCTCTGCTGTAATCAAACCGACACCATCAACAATAGAGAAATCTCTTACCCTCTTAAGTAATCTATTAGCAATTCTAGGCGTACCACGACTTCTACGAGCTATCTCAAGCGCACCACCATCATCAAGATTAACACCCAAAATACCAGCACCTCTCTTAACAATCTGAGCCAACTCACTATCCTCATAGAAATGTAACTTCAAAGGAATTCCAAATCTCTCACGCAAAGGCGTAGTTAATAAACCTGTTCTCGTAGTAGCACCAACCAAAGTAAAAGGAGCTAAATCTATCTTAACAGAACGAGCTGAAGGCCCTTCCCCAATAATGATATCCAACTGAAAGTCTTCCATAGCAGCATAAAGAACCTCTTCCACCGCTGGAGTCAATCTATGAATTTCATCAATAAACAAAACATCATTCTTTTCTAAATTACTCAAAATAGCAGCCAAATCCCCTGACTTAGTAATCATTGGCGCCGCAGTCCCTCTAAATCCAGTTCCCAACTCATTAGCAACAATCTTCGCTAACGTAGTCTTTCCAAGCCCTGGAGGACCATGAAAAAGTATATGATCTATAGACTTACCACGTGTCTTCGCCGATTCGATAAACACCTTCAAATTATCTTTTAATTGAACCTGCCCTGTAAAATCACCCAATTGTAAAGGTCTAGTAGACTCAATATCTCTATTCTTATCCACATCCATCAAATTAGGATTAACAACACTTTTTTCTTTTTCCTCGATCATATATCCAATCCTTAAATAAATTTCTCAACACTGAGAAAACCTAATAAATCTCTATATAAAATCAAAATAACACAATAAGAACAAAAACGCAACATCTTTTTTCCATTACAAACAAAAATTCCTATCACCGAACCAGGCCCAACCAAAAAAAAACAAAATTCAAGATTTTTTTATTTTTTTCTTGACAAATATTTTATTTTAATGATATATTGTCAACATAAGTTATTTGTACACTTTATGATCTCGAATAGAGAGCAATATATAAAGAGGAGTTTTCTAACCTCCTCCCCAAATAAAAATAGATTAAAATGTAAAACCTAAAAAAATATAAGAAATGAAAAATTTATTAGCAATGTTATTCGCGATTGTAGCAATCACAATGACAACAACTAAAGTAAATGCACAAGACGTAGCCGACGCAGACGAATGGAAAGTTTATTTTGGAGCAGGCATAACTGCCGCAACAAATAACACTGACCGAGAAGATTACTATAAAAGTACTCTTCTAAATGCAGAATTCACCTATGAAAAAATTCAAGGTGCATCATTCGGTATCAGAGGCATATTCGCCCCTCCAGGAGAAAAAGAACTGGAAATTGAAGGAATAAATGCCGCTGGCGTTTTAAAACTTGGATACAACTCCCTACTTTCAGACGGAGATGATCTCAAAATAAACCTTGGGATTGCCGGATACGGAGGTTACGGAGAAGTAATATCCAGGTCAATAGTTTCTCACGACGTACTATACGGAGGAGAAGTCAGTCTAAACCTTTACTTCAAAGGAATAAAGCTGACAGGCGGATACGAACTCCTAAGCGGAGAAAACGTAACATATTGGGGACCAAAAGTAGGTATCTCAATCCGATTTGGTGGAAACTAGTTACTATTAATCCTTAATTTTTCAGACCGCAGAGAACCCTCATCAATCCGAAAGGAATGGTGGGGGTTTTCATTTTCATATTTTGATTTAAATCAAAATAATTAAACAAGTATTTTAATCGAGTGGATAAAAAAATGATTTAAATTTTTTATAGTTTGCTTTAGATGGAAGTAAAAGTGCTTAGAAATTTGGGTGTCGTGTATATATAATACTCGACTGCCCAAAGTTTTAAGTGCTTCTTACAATCAGATGAAGTAAAATATACAAATTTATACGAAATAGAACGACAAATCCGACAAATACAACAAAGCAGAATAAACCTTACAATCAGGATAAACCTCAGCAACTAACTTCTTATAAGTCCTTAACTGAACCTTATACTTAGACGAAATATCTTCAAAAGACTTAGGCGGAACTTCATCAGTCTTAAAATCAACTATGAATACAGAATTCCCGCGCTTAACTAGCTTATCTAAACGAACTAAACCACCTTCGTAAGCCAACGTAAGCTCAGACGTAGCAAAATCATTATCAAACAATATTCTAAACCTATCATCTTCATAAAGATTCATAACATTATTCAAAAACTTCTCTCTAACATCATCAGAAAACAAATCAGAGTAAGACTTCAAGAACTCATCAAAAGTCTTCTTAACCTTCTCAGCATCCAACGGCTTCATTCTCTCAACATATTCCATCATCTTATGAACTACAATACCACGTTTCAATGGTAGCTCAGAACTATTCACAAAATCCTCATCCAATATAGATACCGCCTGCTTCTCAGAAACTTCCTCAGCAAAAATATCTTCTTGCTCTAATTCAATAGCTCCTTCAACAACTCTCAAATCAACAGCTTCTCTAACTATATCCACATCTTCAACAATAGCATCTTCTACGGTTTCTACTTCTACCTTACCACCGCAAACCTTTTCAGAAAATTCTTCAGCACCTAAAGCAACAATCCTCTTAATCTTACCACCATCATCTAATTCTTCAACAGAAACACTAGCATAAGAATCCATAGCAATATTCATCTTATCATACCAATCATTCTTCTCAAAACCAAATACAAGAAGCTTTTCCCTAGCTCTAGTCATTGCAACATATAACAATCTATTAAGCTCTTCGCCCTCTTTCTCTTTCTTCAATTCCTTAAGCTCAGAATAAAGCATCGAACCATTAGCTCCAACAAAAGAAAATGGATGTTTTAAAACAGGTATCTTATAAGACGAATGAGAAAACTCCTCTTCATTAGTATCTGCAAAGTAAATATCTACTTTACCACCGCCACCACCAGAACTATCAGCAAACACAGCTGGTATAATAACTACTGGAGCCTCTAAACCTTTAGATCCATGACAAGTCATAATCTTAACACCAGAAACAGAAGAAGATGAAAGATCTCTCTTAACATTATTATTAGACTTCTTAACCCAATCCAAGAAACCAACAATACCCAAATAATGATACGTAGAATTTTCAAACTCCAAACAAAGCTTAATAAACTCATCAGCGAAATCTTCAAACTCTCCACCAAGTCTCTTATAGAACTCTATATCTACCATCAACTCACCAAGAATAAATGAAAAGAAATCATAAGGAGACACTCCATCTTCAAACATTTCAAAACACTTATCCAAAATCAAATAAGCTCTATCAAACTTCTGACTATTACAATCCCTATCATCATATTCTTCATTATAAGTTTTCATTTCAGGAGTAAAAAGTCCATCCATATCACCAACATTCTTCCCTGAAAAATATCTTTCCTTCAAACACTCGTAAATAGATTTATTCTCTCTACCATAAGCCAACTTAAACACATCATCTTCATCAAAACCGAATATAGGCGACTTCAATACCGACGCAAGTAACAAATCATCTTCCTTAACCATAAGAAATTCTAATAACCCAAGCATATCATCAAATGCTATATAGTTATTAAGACTTAACTGATCAGCTCCAGCCACTTCTATATTTCTTTTAAACAATTCTCTAATAAGCAAGTTACTAAAATCATTTCTCTTTCTAACAAGCACCATAAAGTCTGAAGCAGAAACATACTTCTTCTTAGTCCCCAACCAAACCTTATCTTTAATCATCTTATCTATCTGATCTGCAACCTGTATAGCGACTTTCTTCAACGGAGAATCTTTCTCAGTAACTTCATATGGCATTTCCCATTCAGCCTCTAAAGCCTTCTTTCTATCTACCTTCTCAGCATCCTTAGACAATGGAGGGAATATAACAACTTCCCCAGCCTTATCTGAATTCACAGAAATATGAGCCACTCCCTTTTCATTAATACTTCCATCTTTCTCAAGTAAATCTTCAGCCTCTACAACTCCAACCTTACCCTCTGAATTCTCTAACACAGCATTAACAATCTCAAGCACGGGAGGAGATGTTCTAAACGAAACATTCTTAGATATTTCCTGCCACTTCCCAGCATCATATCTATTAACAACCCTATCTCTCAATTTCTTTCTAAACATATTAAAGTGATGTATATCCGCACCTTGGAAAGAATAAATAGATTGCTTCTTATCTCCCACTACAAACACAGACTTAGCATCAAACTCTCCCTTACCTTCTCCAAAAAACTCTTCAGTAAGAGAATTAATAATATCCCATAGGAATGGCGAAGTATCTTGAGACTCATCGACAAGCAAATGATCTATACCACCGTCCAACTTATAAAGCACCCAACCTGCAAAACTCGGATTAGAAAACAACTTGTTCACAAGGTCAAGCATATCATCAAAATCCATAGCCCCCTTAAGCGTCTTCTCCATTTGGAACACTCTAATAAACTCATATGCAAAACAACATACAGCATAAGTATATTCTAAATCATCAAAAGCAGAAAGATCATACATAAGCTTATGAACTCTCTCCCCCTCTTTCATTAAAAAGTCTATGAAATGAGGAAACTCAGTATCCATCTTCTTATTAATCAAATAAGCCTTACTCTTAACCTTACTAAAATCAGAAGTTAAAAACGCACTAGCATATTCTTCTAAATAAGCCTTTTGACTTCTTCTTCCCTCAACATCATTCTCAAAAGAATACATCTTCTTCATCTTCTGAACATTACCAAACGCCCTAGCCCCAGCATCCTTCTGACCATACTCATCAACCGTAGCAACAAATTCTTTCAAAACATTAATGAAAGGTCTCTCATCTAAAAACTTCTTCCAAACTTCATCCTTAGAACTAGCATCAACTCTACTCAAGAAAACTCTTTCCAATTGATACCTAACAGACTCTAAAACATCTTCAGGATTTTCACTCTCACAAAAATCAAAAAACTTCTTAAACTCTCTTCTACCACCGATAATAGCATTTCTCAACCCTTCAAAAGAAGCATAGGAAACATTATCAACTATAATCTTAAATACATCTTGAAGCTCTGCCAATATACCATCAGAAAAATACTCATCTTCTTCCGAAGACACTCCATAGTTCCCTCCATTCATAGCAATAAACACTTTCTTATATGCTACTTCAAGAAGCTCTTCAACATCTCTCTCATCTATAACCTTAAAATTAGAAGATATACCCGCTTCAACTGGGAACTTTTTCAAAACCGACTGACAGAATGAATGAATAGTCTGTATCTTCATCCCAGCAGACATCTGCAAAACTTTATAAAACAATGTACGAGCAACTTCAAACTTACTTCTAATAAACTCATCCGAATACTTCTTAGTATCAGAATAAATCATCTCCCTAAGTTCTTCAAACAACTCATCATCAGAAATTCTAGACCATTCCTCTAACTTACCGTTAACACGCTCCTTCATCTCCGAAGCACCCGCATTAGTATAAGTAATACACAAAATCTTTTCAGGCTCTACATCAGACAAAAGCAAATTAAGCACACGAGCAGTCAATAAATAAGTCTTTCCAGATCCTGCCGAAGCCGAAACCCAAACAGAATGGAATTTATCCAACACTTGCCAAGGCGTAGTCTTACCGACTATTCCCTTCTTAACCCAATCTTGGTTTTCATACTTATCTTGTACTATATATCTTTCATCCATAACCATAGAACAAATAATACACAAAGCTCCCTACAATTTCAACGACAAAACTAAAGAAATACTTCATTGACAAACAAAATTAAGAATTATATCATGCAGCCAAAACCTAAAATGTAAATAAAATGACAAAAAAGAGACAAAGGCGACAGCTTTTAGCTAAACTTGATATAGGAAATATTTATAAATCTAATACTCAACTTTTCTGGAAAAAAGGGCTATTAGAGGAAACTGAATTTTCAATTCTTAAAATATATGAACTCAAAAAAATTCATAAAATATACCTATTAAGAGAAGTAAGTACACAAAACTTATTTATATTCTCAAAAAATATAAAAAACAGTCATAACTTTATAAATTTAAACATTAGTGACGAAAAAATGATTATAGGATTTAACCTAGGTCACTTTAATAAAAACCATAAAAATAAAATTTTTTATATAGATCTAATCTTTGACGAAAGACAAAGCATTAACCCTATAGGAAATTTAAGTTATCTAAAATTTATATTCCGAGAAAACAGTCTACAATTTACCTTACAAGAAAAAGGTGAAATTAAAAGATGTTCCAAGGAAAAACTTGATATATATCAAGCCAAAGAAATTAGTATATCCTAAATAAAGTCTGTGGAGAAATCCGCAGGCTTTTTGCATAAAAAAAGGTCGACTATAAAAGTCGACCCGTACAAACAAAATTTTCATTATATATATTGCATTTAAGCAACCGAAGCATTAGCACCGATCATACAATAAAATACTTCAGCAAGCGTCTTAAAATCCTCAGACAAAGCACTTTCCAATTCAAGTTCTTTTAAAAGTTTACCCTTATCGAGAGACGGAGCTATCTCAGAAAGTTGCTTCTCAAACAATATTGTCTGATAACTTTCCGGCAATTCCATAAAAACATCAATGGAAGAGCCTCCATTATGTTTAAGCTTTTCTAAAGAATTATCGATTTTTAAAATGTCCTTAACAGAACATTCTTTCTCTTCAATAGCAATCGCATTATCTAAATAATGGGCTGCCTTATCAACACTTGTAACTTTAATTATTCCGAAGAAAGTCGTTACTAATTCATTAACTTTTTCTGCTTGCTCTTTTTGAAATTTCTTCATTTTAAAAATTTTAATCAGGTTTAAATCAATTACTTATAGTTTAAATTTGCTTATTTAGCCCTAGCAATATAACAAGTAATTTTTATTTTTCAAGAGGTAAAATGCATTTTTTCTAAAAAAAATAAAAAAGGAGGCAAATTTCTCTGCCTCCCTCAATAGTATGGATCTAATCTAAACAGCCTTTGCTGCTTTTTTCCTTTTAGCTTTCTTCGGTTTCTTTTGTGCATTAATAAATCTCACATAATCACCCAAAGTATTTAACTCAGCTTCCGGAGCATCTTGAGGAACCCCGAGTTCTTCCCTGAACTTTTCAATCAGCAAAGAAGAGTTTTTCATCTCCGATAACTTAGTCTCAAAGAAAGAATAAAAATACATCCCTGATAACTGCTTAAAAAATGCAAACATAGCATCTCCCCGATCTTTCACGTTTTGATAAATACTAGCAACATGATCATGAAGGTTTTCATTATCCTTCTTATTTTCCCTTTTTAGATTAACCTTAATTAATAAAGGTAAATTTTCAACAGCAACAACTTGTTCGTTATTATTTAAAAATGCCTTTAAGACATTCTGAACTGTTTCACTCTTTAAAATATCATACATATGTATTCTGTTATTAGGTTTAAAAACATTATCAATACAAAGATAACCAAACAAATAATTTTATCAAGAAAAAAAGAAATCTAATTAATATCCAATAGAAAAACATCTTGATTTCCAAAACAATTTGTTTATATTAAAAGTTAGAAAAAGGAAAAATCATACATAAAACATCTTAAAAACATCAACTATTTATAGTGAGTAAAAGTGTTTTGTTATAAATTGTTTAGATGCGAAGGAAAAAGGTTCCGACGCGTATAAACAAATACGTGAGGGTTCTTTTTTCAAAGCAGATGAATGATTTAGGACGAAACGGAGAATTATAAACATGAGCAATCTAACAGGGAATAAAGACTACTCAGCCAAAGACATAAAAGTTCTAGAAGGACTAGAGCCTGTTCGTTTAAGACCAGGTATGTATATTGGTGGAAGTGACGAAAAAGCTATGCACCATTTAATAGCTGAAATCCTTGATAACTCAGTAGACGAAGCTGTTGCCGGATATGCCACAGACATTAAAATTGATCTACTTCCTGGAAACAAAATCATAATAAGAGATAACGGTAGAGGTATCCCATGCGACCCTCACCCTAAATACCCTGGAAAATCTGCACTTGAAGTAATCTTAACGTCACTTCACTCAGGTGGTAAATTCGAAGGCGGAGCATATAAAACATCTGGTGGTCTACACGGTGTAGGTATCTCAGTAGTTAACGCCCTTTCATCTCAAATGGAAGTTAAAGTTTACAAAAACGGAACTATTTTCGAACAAAAATTCTCAAGAGGACTTTGTCTAGGTCCAGTAGAAGAAATCGGTGAAACAAGATCTAAAGGAACAGAAGTTATGTTTGTTCCAGACACTGAAATCTTCGGCGAAAAAACAAGATTTAGAACACAAAAAATATTCAAATATGTAAGATCAAAAGCATTCTTATTCAAAGGTCTAAAAATCACTTTAAACATAGACCCTACTTTGATTACAGACGACATGGGAATAGAACCAACAACTACATTCCACTTCCCAGAAGGTATCAAAGAATTCTTACAAGACTCAGTTAAAAATAAAACTATAGTAAGCAACATGATCTTCGCAGGTGAAGCTCCTCTAGCCAACGACAAAGGTAAAGTAGAGTGGGCATCTCTATGGATAGAACCAGAAACTTATGAAAAAAGCGGTTTCACACTTTCATACTGTAATACAGTTCCAACTGTAGAAGGTGGTACTCACGAAGCTGGTTACAGATCTGCTGTACTAAAATCATTAAAACAATTCGGTGAAATGATCAACAACAAAAAAGCTGCTCAAATCACTGCTGACGACATCTTCGGAGAAGCTGGAGTAATTATATCTATATTCTATAAAAACCCAGAATTCCAAGGTCAAACAAAAGAAAAATTCTCAAGTTCAGACGCGAACAAACTTACTGAAAACGCAGTAAGAGACTATTTCGACCACTTCCTAATCGAAAACAAAGATCAAGCAATCACGTTACTTGACTTCATAGTAGAAAGAAGTGAAGAAAGACTTAAATCTCGTAAAGCAAAAGAAACTACTAGAAAATCTGCAACTAAAAAAATCAGATTACCAGGTAAACTAACTGACTGCTCAAAGAAAAACTCAGAAGATACAGAACTATTCCTAGTAGAGGGAGACTCTGCGGGAGGTTCAGCAAAACAAGGTAGAGATAGAGAAACTCAAGCAATCTTACCTCTTAAAGGTAAAATCCTAAACGTTGCTTCAGCATCTACTGACAAAATATTTGCTAACAAAGAAATTCAAGACATGGTAGAAGCTCTAGGTTGCGGAATGGGTAAAGACTATGACGAAAGCAAACTTAGATACGAAAGATTAGTAATCATGACCGATGCCGACGTTGACGGTTCTCACATCGCAACATTACTAATGACTTTCTTCTATAAAGAAATGCCACAACTAATAGAAAACGGACACCTATTCCTAGCATGCCCTCCTCTATTCAAGGTACATAACAAATCAAAATCTTTCTACTGCTTCACAGAAGAAGAAAAAGATCAAGTTATAGAAAAAGAATTCAAAGGCGTAAAACCAATGGTAAACCGTTTCAAAGGATTAGGTGAAATGAACCCTTCTCAATTGAAAGAAACTACTATGGATAAGAAAACTAGAATTCTTCTAAGAGTAGGATTACCTGACTTCGTTGAAGAGATAGAAGAAACAAAAACTCTAGTTGAACACTTAATGGGTAAAGAAGCAAAACACCGTTTCAAATTCATTCAAGAAAACGCCAGCTTCGTAGAAGTAGATGTATAACAATTTCAAAGCTCCCTAACCGGAGCTTTTTTTTCATTGACAATCACAATAGATCATTGCTAGTATTTTTTCATATAAATAATTTACTGTTACTAACCATTTTTAAACAAATTATTATGAGTAATGACAAAGCAAATAAAAAGGCTGAAGCCGAAAGAATTACTAAAATAATCACTGAAAAAATTAAACTTTCAATTTCCGATGTAACCATATCAAAAAATATCGAAAGAAACTTAGCAGAACATAATAATTTTACTTTTAGTTCTGAAGATAAACGTGCTAGCAAAATTTTAATTGCAATATGCGGAGAAGAATTCGAAAAATTTTATTACCGAAATACAAATCAAGGTAATATACATACAGAATACTTTGAAGTAAGTGCAAAAGAAATTCTGGAAAAATTTCCTCTAGTAGAGTATATTCTTAATGAAATAGAGGAAGGAAAATACGAGTTATTCAAAATTTCCAAACTAGAGGAAAGAAAAAAAGAACTCAAGAAAAAGCAAGAAATCAACAATTTCGTAGATGCTTTAGTAGAAAAAATTTAAAAAGAGGTGTCTAACACTTCTTTTTTTTTCATTGACAACCACAATCAATCATTGCTAGTATTTTTTCATCAAAACGTTAAACCTAAAAATCCATTATATTATGAACCTCCGAAAAGCAAATTGCTGCAAAAAAGCAGAAATAATCTTAAAAAGGCTTGCAGAATTTAATTATTTCAATATAGAAATAATATGTTCAGAAAAAGAGTTCGGTAAAAAGAGCTCCACAAAAAACATAGCTATAGCTATCAATGTTGATGGAAAAGCACAAAGAATCAAAATAATTGAAAAGCCAGAACAAAAAATCAAAACAAAAGAGAAACCTAGCATTAATTATCAAAGCATCTTAGATCAAGCTCCTCTAGCTGTTTTCCTTCTAGAAATAGAAAAAGGTAAAAATCAGGTGGTGGTATATAAGGTATCAAACTTTGAAGAAAGAGAAGATCACTACAAGAAAGAAAAATGTAATGATAAAAACTTTAAAAAATTAGTAGCATGGGTATAAATTAAAGAAAGGAAAGTCTAAAATGATTTTCCTTTTTTTATTTCACATTTTTTATTCTTGACAAAGTATATTTTAACGAATAATATATTTACATACTAAAAATTAAAATCATGAAAAATAAAATTTCTGAAAAAATTTTGGAACTAATCCAAAAACAAAATGTAAAGAATTCCAATGTTACACTAGGAAAAACTATAAACAAAGGTTTTCAAGTTCAAATTAGAAAAGAAAGCAAGATATTTGCAGTAAAAACAAATCAAGAAATTATACCCATAATATGTCAGGACAATAGCCCTGAAACAAAAAACCTTGATTTAGAACTGATAAATCAGCAGGTTCCAAGGGCAAATTGCATAATAACAATTATCCCAGGAAGAAGCGCTGAAATACAAAAAATTGCAAACCTGAGCCCAAAAAATTTACCTGAAAATCAGGAGGAAGCCGTAAAAGAATTAGAAAAATGGCTATAACAAAACACAATCCCGACACCACCTATAATTGTCGGGATTTTTTTATTGACTCCCCTTCTTCAAATGGTAATATTTTCCCAAACTAAAAATTTAAATCAAATATGTACACAGAAAACAACATTACTGAAGAAGTAACAAAAAAACTCCTTCCAGATGAGTTAGAAAAAGTCCTAAATTTTCTCAATGAAAAAGGATATAGAGCTGAATTTATCACTCCATTCATTGAAGAATTATTTAGAGACGAAAATGTATGGACCTTAAGAATCCAAAATATCCATATATTAAAAAGAGAAAGCTTTAAAATTTCTGACCTAAAAGATTTAGACGGAATAAAACCAGAGTTATGCTCTGAAAAAAATTTCAGAGATGAAGGAACTGGAATATTCAACATTTTACCTTTAACTAAAAAAGATGAAGTATTAGAATTAGTCCCAAGTTTTAAAAAAGAATTCTATAAAACTAAAAATCTAATAGGACTGCACTTCCCTGCAGAAGTGAAATATTTTAGAACAGAAAATTTCTTCATTTTCGATCGTCAATTACCTAAAAAAATGATTGACAATTAGGAATAAAAATATATTATTCTCAATAGTAAATTTTTATTTATAAAGGTCTCAAAAAACAAAAAAATGGTATTCAACGGAATGCCTTTTTTTATACCCAAACACTTGAATCAACAATTCAAAAACGAATCACAAACAATTGAAAAGACTCCTTCTTTTTTAAAAGAAATAATTCTCCTAATAATACCATAAAAAAATCATTCAACAAAAATACTATTTTAATATTTTTGTTTTTTAACCCTATATTTAATCCCAATGTTTTTCATAGTTTGCATTAGATGGAAGTAAAAAAGCATTTTAGATAAGTTATTGTGTATATACAATACTCAATCGACTTAGATAAAATGCTTTTCTTACAATCAGATGATGTGAAATATGGGAAACTTTTAATTATCGAAAGAGTCTCCCAAATAAACCCTCTTAACATCCTCATTATTAATAATATCTTCCTTAGAACCTTCGATAAGAATCTTACCATCATAGACAACATAAGCCTTATCAGTAATATCTAAAGTCTCACGCACATTATGATCCGTAATAAGAACACCAATACCCTTATCCTTAAGATGATAAATTAAATCTTTAATATCATTTACCGCGATAGGATCTACACCTGCAAATGGCTCATCGAATAATACAAACTTAGGATCCGCAGCCAAAGCACGAGCAATCTCTACTCTACGTCTTTCACCACCAGACAATGCCATAGCTGGAGAATTTTCAATATGAGAAATATGAAATTCTTCAATAAGCTCTCTCAATTTCTTTTCTCTCTTTTCTTCATCAGCTTCAATAAGCTCAAGAACACCCATAATGTTTTCTCTAACAGTTAAATTTCTGAAGATAGACATTTCCTGAGGCAAATAACCTAACCCCATTCTAGCACGCTTATAAAAAGGATATTCTATAACATCTTCACTAGAAATACTCACGTTTCCAGCATCTGGTCTAACCAATCCTGTAATACAATAAAATGATGTAGTCTTACCAGCTCCATTAGGACCTAACAATCCAACAACTTCACCAGTAGATACTTCCATCGAAATCCCTTTAAGAATCGATCTAGCACCATAACTTTTCTTAATATTCTCAATAACTAACTTTTCCCTAGCCTGAGAATTTTTCTTAACCATCTTCTTTTTCCTTATATTTTCAACTAATATAAATCTTTTCTAACAAATAAACAAGTTTTTTACTTAGTTAAATATACCAATAACTTTCTTCTTCTCTTTACTCGGCAATATCTTAGCAACACCTGTTCTCATATCATAAGTAACCTTACCACCGGTAAGAGAAACATTTTCACCCTTAGCAAACGAAACATTTCCAGAAATATTTGCTATACCTGTAGATTGATTAAAGTCAGCCTTATCACCTACTATAAATTGGTCACCATCTTTAATTCTAACACCATCCTTAACAATAACTCTCTCCAAATCATTCTTCTTATCAAGAAATACATAAAGAACTTCACCTTCAATAATTCTACCAGAATTAACTACTTGAGCATCTTTCAATACAATCTTTCCATCATTTTGATAAAAAACAACATTACCTTTACTCTTCAAAATAGTATCACCTGAAGCCATAGTAACTTCACCTTCATCCATACTCAAAGTCAAAAGAGAATTCTTCAAATCGAAAGTAAGATAATCAGATCTAATTTCATAATTAAGAGAATTTATAACGACATTTCCCATAGCCGTAATATCATAAATCTCTCTCTTTCCACCAACTTCATTGTAATAAGCGGCTATCTTATCGGAAATAACATTCATATCATCTCTCTTCAAAATAGCATTCTCACTAGCAACAATAGTCTTCTTATTCATATTCCATTCAAGACCATTATCAGCAGATAATTCAACCTGCCCTGCCATTGCATCAAAAGAAGTACTAACTGCTAATAAAGATAAGCAAACACATCCTTTTAAAAATTTTCTAAACATAACACTCATATATTTTAAACTCCATATAGTAACATATACTACAATTATAAAATTAAACTAATTTTCAGGCAAGGCCTTTTCATCAAATATTAAATTAACTCTACCTTTAAACTTATAAACCTTATTAGGCTCTATATAAAACCCTTCTTCTGCTTTTAACTTACCCATATCAGTTTCCACAGTAACAAAGTCATTAGATGTTCCAATCATAGTATTCAAATCTAAAAATCCATTATTACCAGACATAAACCACTTATCATGGTTCTCAATAGAAAATGAACCTTTCAATTCTATTTCTTTACTATTCTTATCATAAACAGTATTTTCACCCTTGAAAATCATCCACTCATTAGTAAATGTAGATCTCACAACAGCTTCCATACCTTTAAAATACATTTTACTACCTTTAACTTCTTCCTCACCTTCAGCACTTCTCAAAGTAACAAATCTATCCTTAGCATCAAAACCAGTAATTTCCAATCCCTTAACATTAAATACAAACTCTTCATTAGGTGAAATCTCAGGTATATCAAGATCAATATAATCACTCATATCAGCTTCTTTTAAAATCATAATCAATAAAAGGAAAAAAACTAACCCTGCGATAGAAGCAGCCTTAGCAACAATCACAAATCTAGAATAAGAAGACTTCTTAAAAAACTCTAACCTAGCAAATCTAGTGAAAAGCTTAAATCTATAAACCCACCAATCTCTATACTTAATCTCATTGAAAATCTCTTTCATACGATTAGCATAAACCTCTTTCTTCTTTAAAAGATATCTCTTGGTAAAACGATTGTTTTCAATAAAACGTTCTCTGATGAACTTGCTATCATTCAGGCGCTTTTGTAAAAACTCTTTAAATTTCTTCTTAAAAGTCATATTCCACTACCTTTTTAAAATAACAAATTCTATTTTTTCTTCAGCATCATCAATATCATCTGATACAGAATAAACAATTGGTCTTAAACGGAAATCAAAATCAATATCATTCTTAGTAAGGAAACTTTTTACAACAACTCCTCTATCCCAAGCTTCTGCTTTATTTATAATCTTATCGTCCAAATCTTCATCTTCATAATAAAAAGCATTAATCTCTACTCTTAAATCTTCAAACTCTTCAAGTAATGTTTTAATTTCAAACATCTTAGCTTTGTTATCTAAAGAAACATTTTCAATATCAAAGCCATCTTCAAATAAAAACTCAAACTTCAATCCATAAAGCTCACTACCAGCTTGCCCATAATCAACCAACAAAGATTTTTCATAATCGGCTTCTTTTTTCAGTTCAGCTTTATAACTCTTCATAAATTTATTAAATCTATAACGTTCTCTATCAGCACTAGCCTTTAACTTTTTATGTCTACTCTCAACGACATCAAAAGATGTATCTCTTAACTTTCTATCAGAAACATTCTCTTTTCTTTGATTTAACAAAGTCTCCAAATCCTTCTTATAGTTCTTTTGAGCATCACCAACAGAAGTAGAATTATCCTCTGTAATCATCTCCAAAGTAAGCTTTTCTGGGGCTTTAGCAACTGAAACACCATAAGTCGAAACAAATAGCATAGAAAAACCCACAAAGGGAATAAAAATTCCCTTCATGTTTTTTAATAAATATGTATTCTTACTACTTATCATAAGGTATATTATACCTCTTCAAAACCTACTTATCAAACAAAAAGTTTGAAAGCTTTTCAGACATCTTTTCATTAGAAGCAACTAAGAAATCAGCATAGAATAAAGCATCTTTTTCTTTGTTACCTTCAGAATCATAAGCTTGTAAACTTCCACCAGCTTCTTTAAATATCAATAAAGGAGCAGCCAAACCGAATAAAGACTCATTATAACCAACGAAAGCATCATTCTTGTTATCCGCAGTATAAGCTAAATCCATAGCAGGACAACCGAAATATCTACCCTTCATAGCCAGATGATTTATAACTCTTGAAAGTTGTGGTGTTTTAATAGCATTTTCAGCTTTTTCAGTACTTGTAGAGAAACAAACTAACGCATCATCTAAGTTAGTATGTTGACCTACTCTAATTCTTCTAGAAGATCTAGCTTCTCTAAAGAATGCACCAGCACCTTTTTCAGCATAGTACATCATATCAGAAACTGGGTTATAAACTACACCAGCAATAATTTTATTTTGTTCTTGTAATGCAACAGAAATACAGAAATGAGGAATTCCTCTTGAGAAATTATCAACGCCATTCAAAGCATCAATAATGAATGTATGAGATATATCAGAACCTCTTTCTTTTTCGCTTGATGTCATATAACCATATTTAGGTTTAAACAATTTCAGCTCTTTAACAAGCATTTCTTCAATTCTATTCTTAGTATGAAGAGCAAACTTATTAACACCATTATGAGAATTTTGCAGTTGTTGTATTTCGCCAAAATCTCTGAAAAGAACCTTTGCTACTTTTTGTACTGCGTTAACCATATCGTTCAAATTATGCGAACCAGCTCGAAAGTCCATTCTATAACTCCTTATTTACTTTTTTAATTCCCCCGAATTATATATTATTAAATTTTAATTTACAAGTAATCTTTTCCTTAAAAATATATCACACATTTCTAATAATTTAAACAAATATCTTTATCCAATAATTTCTCTCAAAAAACTTTAGATAAAAAACAGTTAAACAAGTATTTTGTGCGAATGGAAGCGAAAATAGTTTTTAGATTTGGTATCGTGTAGAAACCAATACTCGATCACCAAATATCAAAACTGTTTCTCGCAATCAGTCGTGCAAAAGACGCCGTTTAAATAAGCCCTTTGAAGAATAGATAGATTCTACCATATTCCGATGTATTCAACATAGAAATAAGTACATCTCTACCTTCAGCCTTATTAGCATCTATAATCATCTTTTCGAAGTGAGCTAAGAAATCCTTAACATACCCTTCAAATTCTTTATTCCTTTGAATTAAATCCTTAACAGCAACAATCTGCCTCTTATCCAACTTCTTAGAAAGATACTTTGCAAAAATATTCTTTTGCCCACCATAATAAGAATTCCAAATTCCCTCTTGAATATTCGGATCATAAAGTCTCGACAAGTCAACTGCCACAGAGTTTAACTTCTCAACAACTGTAGAAATATTAGTAAATGCATTTCTATTCTCAACAAAAGCTTCGTTAATATCAGATTTAACTTTTTCTACGCTATCTTTCTTCTTAGATTTCTTACCACCATCAACAGAAGAACCTATACCTGACAATTGCAATCCACCACCTACTCTATTAATCTTACTCAAAGACACCTCAATAGAATCGTTCACTACATTAAATGAAGAAATAACATCCTCAACACCCTTCAAGTTATGAGAAATATTTTGAGACACAATAGCAACCTTCTCATTTATAGCACCTGAATTATCTTCAAACTTATCTAAGATTTCTCCAATCATGCCTCTAACAGAAGTCATCTTATCTTCTATATCAGACAACCCTGAAACAAAATTCTCTTGGGTTTCTGTAAGCTTATTCGCCTGCTCTTCCATAGAGAATTCTGACAATCTAGCATGAGATGAAACTTGATTAGCCACATTCGCCAAATCATTAGCTTGTTGTTCAATACTTTCTCTAATATTCTTAACCTGCTTAGAAGCCTCTTCAGTTCTTGCAACTAACTCATCAACATTACCTGTCATAACTGAATTAACCTCATCAGAATTCTTTCTAACCTTATTAGCCATCTCATAAAGCTCACTCATAGTATTATTCAAATTAGAGTTTGCTTCTTTAACTTGAGATGAAATATTAGAAATAAAATTCACAAAATTTTCACTCTTCGCATCAATAGTAGAAGTAAGCTTATCAAGCACACCTGTTACTTTATCACCCTCTCCACCAATTCTATCAGAAACCTTCTCGATATTTGTAAGATACTTATCAACCTGCTCTACACCAGCACCAACCTTAGCACTTAATTCTTGCGTCTTTTCATCAAAGATATAAGATTGTTTTTCTAAACTCTTATCCAATGCATCACCTTGAGTTTCAAAATAAGCCATAACATTATTAATAGTAGTATCATGCTTTTGGAACACATCATCTAAAACACCAACAGACTTTTTAATATCACCTGTAATCTTTTCAACTTTCTTCACAGATCCAGAGGTCTTAGTCAACATAATGTCCGTAGATGTTTCTATTTCTTCAGCAACTCTTCTACTATCATCCAAAGCCTTATTAACAGCTTGGTTTAAATTAGAAACTTGAGAAGAAATAACGTTATCAACCTTCCCTGCATTATCAGAAATCTTATCGAAACTATCTTTAATTTCTTTAAGATCCACAGACAATCTAGCAATGTTATCTTCCGAAGTACTATTAATCTTAGCATCCAACTTTGCAACCAACTCAGATTGTTTCTTCAACTGATTTAAAAACTTCTCATTACTTTCTACAACACCTTCATAAGTAGCTTTAACCTCTCTTGAAAATCTATCAACTTCTTTAAGCTCGCCTTGTAAAGATTCAACTTGAACTTTAATACCAGCTTCAATCATATCAATAAATTCCATACCCTTTTTATCAGAGTGGAAAACTGAAGATAAGAATGAGTAAACATTTTTCTTCTCAGAAGCCGCACTTAAATTTCTTTCTAAATAAAATGAAAGTATCCAAACAAAAAGCATAGGAACTAACACTGCCGAAAGGAAACTACCCAATTCCATAGGCGTCATTTGCATCAGAGGTCTATACCCTAACGAAGTAGAATTTCTCAACCACACTCCTGCAAACACAATCCAAACAAGAGATATAAATGCTGTAAAATAATAAATTCTTACACTTGTTTTAGAAACCTCTTTATTAAAAATAAAGTTAGTATTTTTATTAAACTTTTTATCTTTTTTAACCTCTTTAATTTCCACTACCTTAACTTCTTTCTTTTCTTCTTTTTTCTCAACTTTCTTTTCTTCTTTTTTCTCAACTTTCTTTTCAGATTGCTTTTCTAACTTTCTATCAAATTTAACTTGAGATTTTTGATCAACAATAGAAGCTGCCTCTGCAACTTTTTCCTCAGAGAAAACACTTGGTATAACAACCTTATTTTTCTTGTTAACAAACTCTTTTGAATTCTTTTTGAAATTTCTTTTCTTAGAAGTATTTTTTGGTTTTTTAACGACCTTCGCCATCTCTCTCATTCTCCCATAAAATAAAAAAATAATCTCAACGCAAAATTTATTGAAATATCCTTTAAAACATCCTATACTAAACCATTATATACTAAAGGGAAAAAAAAATAAAGGAAGTTTTATGAAAATTTACATCAGAGATACAGCTCAAAAGAAAAAAGTAGAATTCAAACCACTAGATGAAAATAATGTAAGACTTTACGTATGTGGACCAACAATTTATGATAACATCCACTTAGGAAACACAAGACCTCAAATTATATTTGACACCCTTTTCAGAACATTAAAACATTTTTACCCTACAACTTACGTAAAAAACGTAACAGACGTGGACGACAAAATCATAAAAAGAGCCAACGAAGAAGGAATATCTACAAACGAATTAGTAGATAAATTTTACAACATCTACAAAAGAGATTTAGAAAAAATCAATGTCCTTCCAGCCTCAGTAGAACCAAGAGCAACAGACCACATTCAAGAAATGATAGCCATCATAGAACAACTTATTAAAAATGGTCACGCTTACGCCACTGAAGATGGCAACGTTCTATTCTCAGTAGAAACATATCAAGACTATGGTAAACTATCTCACAGAAAAGTAGAAGACCTTCTAGCAGGCGAAAGAATTGCTATAGAAGAATATAAAAAATCTCCTGCAGATTTCATCCTTTGGAAACCTGCCAAAGAAGGAGAGCCTTATTGGGAAAGCCCTTGGGGTAACGGACGTCCAGGCTGGCACATAGAATGTTCTGCAATGTCATCTAAATACTTAGGAAAAACTTTTGATATCCACGCTGGCGGAAACGACCTTCTATTCCCACACCACGAAAACGAAGTAGCTCAATCAGTTTGCTGCAATGGAAAAGGATCTTTTGCACAATACTGGATGCATAACGGAATGCTAAACGTTAATGGAGAAAAAATGTCTAAATCTCTAGGCAATTTCTTCACACTTAACGAAATTCTAGAAAAATATCACGGAGAAGTAGTAAGATTTTACTTCCTATCAACACACTATCACCAACCAATGAACTGGACTGATGATGGCTTAGAAATAGCTAAGAAAACTTTAGATAAAATCTACAACGCCCTACTTTCAACAAAAGATATTCACATAGATAAATTAGCAAAACCAAGAGAGGACTTCCTTGAAGCTCTTTGTGACGATTTAAATACACCTAAAGCCATTTCAATACTTCACGAAATGACTACAGAATTAAACAAAAACCCTAATGAAAAAATCAAAAGCGAACTATTAGCTTCTGCAGATTTATTAGGAATTCTTAAAGCTGATCCTGAAAAATGGTTTACAGGTTTAGAAAGTGATAACTCTATAAGCGAAGACGAAATCAACAAACTTGTTCAAGAAAGAACTGATGCTAAGAAAAATAAAGACTATCAATTAGCCGACGATATAAGAAACAAGTTAGATAAAGACTTCGGAATAATCCTTGAAGACAAACCTGAAGGAACAATTTGGAAGAAAAAGTAAAGTCAAAAAACATTATATCATCCCGGTTTGCATAGCAATACCGGGATCTCTCATTTAATATAAATACCTAAAAAACAACTCCCGTCATACAATCCTAAAGCCATAAAAAAATAACCCTCATTAATTTGAGGGTTTTTAATTTAGTTCAAAAGAAATTTTCAAACAGGCTTCTTAGCTTTCTTCTCCCTTCTCCAGGCAGAAGCAAACCAAAATCCAACCAATCCAATCACGAACACCATGTAGCCTATAAAAATTCCAATTTCATCCATTTCACATTTATTTTTCTTCGTTTAAATTTTAAGCTCGAGGATAATAACAGATTCTAAATATCATATCAAGAATAAAATAAGAATATTTTCATATAAATAAAATAAAAAAAAATTTAAGCTTATAAAAAACATAAGAGCCCTACACGTAGGGCTCTTATATGACAAAATTAATGTAACAATTTTGTTCTCGACAAATTTAACAACTTACCTCTTCCAAAATAGGGAATTCCGAAGTATATCGGAATTCCGAATTTTACCATTTAGGCTTTCTTAGGCTTTAAAGCTTCCTGCTTCTTCTGTTTTCTGTATTCATAAAAAATTACTAAACTAACAAAAGTTAACGGTGCTCCTAAAGCAATTACTAAATCGATAAAATTTCCCATCTTGAAAAAATTAAATGTCGTCATAGGCTTGTCGAAGGCCTACTCAAACGGTTTAAAAATAGTTGTCATCTACAATGATAGCGATTCGCACAAGTAAAATCAATAATTTTTTAAAAAGAAAAACAATTCAAGGTTACAAACCTTTGTTTAAACTAGATTTTTAATAAAGAAAATAAAAACAAAAAAAGCCCTCTTTAGGACTTTTTTTTTAGACAACTGTGTTTTAAACACTAATTTTTTCTGGGACTTTGCTAAAACAGTAAGTTTCGACAATTATCTGTTATAACAAAGCGGTAATTTTATTAATTCCATGCATATAAGTTTCGACAATTATTAAGCACAGAATCTATATTTAAATGTGGGACCACTTCGACATAGTGGTTATATCTTGTTCACCAATAGGCTATATATATAAATGTATCGTATGAGATAAATATAATTATATTTTTTTAAAAAGTCAATATTTTTTTTAAAAAAAAGATAAAAAATAGGATTGATTTCGCATTCAAACGAAAACAATCCCGGATTAAACATTCCATAACTTCAAATTTTAATTATTATCCTGTATCCACGCAGCCTCTATGTTGTTAAACAATATAGAATCGGCACCAACAACCTCACCCTTTTCAGAATTATAAAATTCCTTTTCCAAACATTCAAAAATCTTTGGATGTAAAATAGTAAATTTTCTTTCATGGAAACTTCCAAAAAACACTAAAATTGGTTTTTTGGATAAAAGATCTTGTAATTTTTCCTTTTCCTTTCCTTCAGAAAAAAAAGTTTGAAAGGTTTTTCCTTTAAGAAAAACAACTTCCAAAAGTTCAGTATCATTCCCCATAATGTAGATTTTATTCATAAATAATGCTACATACATTATACATATATCCATCAAAATAATCAATTAAAAACAAAAAAAATCCGAGCATAAAGCCCGGATATATTCAAATGTATTATTCTTCCCACCAATTTTCCCAAAGCTTCTTTTTAAACACTTTATACTTAAGATATTCATCCCAAGAGAAAAAAGCCAAAGAAACAAAAAAGAAAATCACCAATATTATTTGCTGAGTTTCACTAAATTGATTAAAAAAATCCATGACAACAATATTTTAGGTTTGTATAAATCTTATCCAATATAACTATTATATAATCCAAACAACAAAAATGTCAAATAAAAACAAAGACTAAGATATTAGACCCCCTAAAAAACATAAAAGCCTCCACAAAGGAAGGCTCTTATTCTTTTTCAAAATGGATCTACCACTATGGGCAGATTATGTCGTAACAAATGGTATAAATCTTATTCATAAAACAATTATAGCTCACAAATTAACATTTATCAAGATGTTTTAATTAAAAAAAATCTAGGCCTTACGACCTAGACTTTAAAACCTCAAATGGAGGGGACTCTGAGAAAAACTCAGAATCCCAAATTTCCAGCTACCAATCAATGTGCTCAAGCTTGCGTTTTAATTCTCTTATAAACTCACGCTTTTTATTAGTCTGGACTTTCCTCACATACCAAAAAATAAGCTTTGCTAAAAGACAAGCAAGAAGAGCAACAATACTCATGGCAATCAAAAATTTCGCTTCCATTTTGAAAAATTTTAATTACATAGTTCAAATATTAAACTACAACCTGATTATAAAATGCCACCTCCCTAAATGTCAAGACAATAAAAGAAAAAGAGCCTCCATAATTGGAAAGCTCTTAATCCTGAGAAATTCATCTCCACTGCTAAAGATGTGAAAGCAGCGAAGACTTATATATAATTAACCAGATGCTTCAAAAATATTTAATAAATATATTCTACCCTCTTTCAAGCACAAAAGTCAATACAATAAAAAAATCCGAGTACAAACCTCGGATATATTTTATTTTTTAATCTTATGAGAAATCATCCCCACAAGATCCTTCCATGTAGTAGCAGAAATCTCTTCCCAAGAAATATCAAAAACAATACTTGAAAATTTTATTGTTATAATCACACCTATAAAGGTCATGAATAAAAAAGCTCCATCACTTAAATGTTCCATAACTTTATATTTTATGCCAGAAAGCACCTGACCAATTATTAATTCAAATTATTTATACAAATATTATATAGTTAGCAAACTAAAATTGTCAAGTAAAAACAATGAGTAACAAAAAAAAATGGGACCCAGGTCACCCTGGAATCCCAATACATCAAAACAAAGGTTCCCCATCCTTAGTCGCCTCCATAACCCTATCTAAAGTCTTTATACAAGACTTAATAGCTTTTCGGCGTTTTTTTAAACGAGCAAACTCCTTCTTCTCATTTTTGTAAATTTTGATCTCCCACATTATATAAAAAAAGAATAATACAAGAGAGCAAGCAATTAAAAAAATTATTGATGCAGACATATTGAAAGTATTATGCCATCTCGAGGTGTTTCTGAGGTACCTCAAAACAGCGATTAAAAAAATCTTCTAATATCTGCTAAAAAGGCCCTTCACTAGGATAAGGCCTTTTTAATTTTCAGAAACTTAGCGATGTACAGTTCAATATGCAAGACCGCACACGCTTATATTTTGATTTATAAAATTCAAATATAATCTTTATATCCATATAATATAACCTCTTTTAAATAAAGTCAATATTTTTTCTCAAATAACCTCCTAATATCTAAAATAAAAACCCCCAGGAATTCCCGAGGGTTTATCTTTCCAATAAACAAGTATACTTACTTATTTCATCTCTGAGGAATTTCAAACCAGAGATTTGATTACTTTTGAAAAACTCCCGGAAATTACCGAGAGTTTATCTTTTCAATAAACAAGCATTTTGTTTAAGTGGAAGCGAAAATGTTTTTCAGATTTGGTATCGTGTATAAATAATACTCGATCGCCAAAGATTAAAAATGTTTCTCGCAATCAATCGGACAAAAAACGCTATTTATTATTTATCTTCTGTTTCTGAATCATAAGACAGATCTTTAAGCAAATCAAGTCTACCTTTCTTCACTTTAATGTCGTCTGCAGCTTCTGACATCAACTCAGCGAATTTATCTGGAGAAGTCGCACTCAAAGCTCTATAACGATTTTCTTTAATCGCATATCCCTTAAGTTCTTCCTCAGATCCTTTCATAGGAGTATCAATCATAAGAGGATTTTTACCTTGTTCAATCAACGCAGGATTATATCTATACATATCCCAGTGACCAGATTTAACAGCTTGCTTTTGTTGAGCTAACTGATTAGATAAATCAAATCCATGAGACACACAAGGAGAGTAAGCAATAATGATAGATGGACCATCAAACGCTTCCGCTTCTCTAATTGCTTTGATCATTTGAGCTTCATTAGCACCCATAGCAATCTTAGCTACATAACAGTTACCTGAAGACATAGCAATCATACCAAGGTCTTTCTTTTGCGTCTCTTTACCAGTTGTAGCAAACTTAGCAATCGCACCCTTAGGAGTTGATTTACTCATTTGACCACCAGTATTTGAATAAGATTCAGTATCTAATACCAAGATGTTAACATTTCTGTTCATATTGATAACGTGATCTAAACCACCGTAACCGATATCATATGCCCATCCGTCACCACCGAACATCCACATAGACTTAGGAGTCAAGTAGTCAGCAATCAACATAAGTTGGTTAACTTCTTCTGTTCTAGGTAAAGTATCTAGTTTTTCTTTAAGTTGTTCAACTTGATCTCTTCTAGCTTCAATCGCAGCATCATCACCAGTAGCACAATCTTCTAAAAGACCTTCCACTAATTCAGTACCTAATTGATCTTTAAGACCAACAACTAATTGTCTAGCATCTTGCATATATTTATCCATAGCAAGTTTCATACCATAACCATACTCAGCATTATCTTCAAATAAAGAGTTAGACCAAGCTGGACCGAAACCATCTTCATTCTTAGCATATGGAGTAGTTGGTAAGTTACCACCATAAATAGATGAACAACCAGTCGCATTAGCAATAACCATTCTATCACCAAATAATTGAGTAACTAGTTTGATATATGGAGTTTCTCCACAACCAGCACAAGCACCAGAGAATTCGAATAATGGTTGCATTAACTGAGTATGTTTACCTAATGCAGGATTTAATTTCTTTCTATCAACATATGGAATGCTTTCGAAGTGGTTCCAAGCTTTATCTTCTTGTTCCAATACATCTTGAATTGGAGTCATGTTAATAGCTTTCATGCCTTCTTTCATTTTGTTGATAGCTGGACAGTTATCTACACAAAGAGTACAACCAGTACAATCTTTAGGAGATACTTGAACAGTAAATTTCATATTTTCGCCCAATTCTTTAGTCTTATAATCTGCAGACTTAAAGCCTTCTGGAGCATCTTCTAAACCAGCAGCTTCATAAGCTTTAGTTCTAATAGCAGCGTGAGGACAAACAATCGCACATTTACCACATTGGATACAGATTTCAGGATCCCAAACAGGAACTTGATCTGCAATCAATCTTTTCTCATATTGAGTAGTCGCACTTTCAAAAGTACCATCTACAGAGAAAGCAGAAACTGGTAATGTATCACCTTTATCTCTCATAATTTGAGCAACAACATTTTTAGTACCTAAAGAAGCAGTATTCTTAGTATCTTCGATAATGTCAGCCATAGTATCACCATTAACACCAGCAGAAGTATCAACTTCATATAAGTGTTCAACTGCAGCATCAACGGCTTTCCAGTTAAGTTCTACAACATCTTTACCCTTCTTCATATAAGATTTTTCAATAAACTTCTTAATAGCAGCTATCGCTTTTTCACTTTCAATAACTTGAGCTAAGTGGAAGAAACAAACTTGCATAATTGTGTTAGTTCTTCTACCAAGACCAATATCTCTAGCAACAACACCTGCATTAATAGCAAATACTTTAATTTTCTTTTCTAAAATAACTTCTTGAACTTCAGAAGGTAGATTTCTCCAAAGAGCTTCTTTCTTATAAGGAGAGTTAATCAATAACGTAGCACCATCTTTAGCTTTTTCTAGAATATCCCATTTAGTAATAATTGGGAAGTGGTGACAAGCAACAAAGTCAGCTTTTTCCACTAAGTATTCAGATCTAATTGGACTATCAGAGAATCTCAAGTGAGAAGTAGTAAATGATCCAGACTTTTTAGAATCGTATACGAAGTAAGCTTGACCATATTTATCTGCTTCTTCAGCGATAATTTTAATTGAATTTTTGTTCGCACCAACAGTACCGTCAGATCCTAAACCATAGAATACAGCAGCTTTAACGTCATCGTTTCCACCAATTCTGAATGAAGCATCTAAAGGTAATGACATGTTAGTAACGTCATCATTAATACCTACAGTGAATTCTCTCTTAGGTTCTTTAGCATCTAATTCATCAAATACAGCTTTAACACATGCTGGATTAAATTCTTTAGAAGATAAACCATATCTACCACCGATAACATTAACATCTTTGATATCTTTTTCCATAAGAGCACCAAGTACGTCTAAGTAAAGAGGTTCACCAATAGAGCCTAACTCTTTAGTTCTATCTAGAACAGCAATTTTCTTAGCTGTCTTAGGTAACTTAGCTGCAAAAGTTTCAACTGGGAATGGTCTGTAAAGTCTTACATTGATCACACCAATTTTTTCACCTTGAGTAGTCATATAATCGATATATTCTTTAATAGTATCAACAGCAGAACCCATACAAACGATAACTTTTTCAGCATCTTCTGAACCATAGTATTCAACTGTTTCATATTTTCTACCAGTATGTTTAGCAAGTTCATCCATAGCTTTTTGAACTTCTTCTTCTACGTTAGTGTAGAAAGGGTTTCTAGCTTCTGATGCTTGGAAGAAAACATCTGGGTTTTGAGCAGTACCTCTAATCGCTGGATTTTCAGGAGTTAGAGCTCTATTTTTCTTATCTGCAATTGCTTGCATATCAACCATTGATTTTAATACATCATCTTCAATCTTTTCAATTCTTGAAATTTCGTGAGAAGTTCTGAAACCATCAAAGAAATGTAAGAATGGAACTCTTGTTTTCAATGTAGCAACGTGTGAAACTAACGCTAAGTCATGAGCTTCTTGAACTGAGTTAGAAGACAACATAGCGAAACCAGTTTGTCTACAAGCCATAACGTCTGAGTGATCACCGAAAATTGATAAAGCGTGAGTCGCAATAGTTCTAGCTGCAACGTGCATAACGAAAGGTGTTAATTCACCAGCAATTTTATACATGTTTGGAATCATTAAAAGAAGACCTTGAGAAGCTGTATAAGTAGTAGCTAAAGATCCCATTTGTAACGCACCATGCACAGCACCAATAGCACCTGCTTCTGATTGCATCATATTTACTTCTGGCACATTACCAAAGATATTCTTATTACCTTTAGCTGCCCATGCTTCCGCATATTCTCCCATAGGCGATGATGGTGTAATCGGATAAATTACAGCCATTTCACTCATTCTATATGATATGTCTGATGCCGCCTCGTTACCATCACACAATATAAAATTCTTTTGACTTGTCATATTATATTCCTTTTTTTATTAAATTAAAATTAAGTCGATAGGAAACATTTTATAAATGCTCACCAAAAAATCAACTAAAAAAGTATTTCAACAGAACATAGCACGAACGGAAATCAACCCCAAATAGAAATAAAAAAATCAGTCTACAACTTAACGTAAACTGATTTCAATAGGCATAAGCACCCTCTCGCTTGGCTCCAAATCTAAATTCAAATTTTTTCTTAAAACCATTATCTCTTTTGCAGACTATTATTAAATCTGTAAGATATTTTCTAGCACCCTTCTTATATTTAAGTTCTATAGCGAACTCACCACCGTCATCCGGAGACATCATAACTTCATTAGCTCCATTAAGAATCATATATTTCAATATATAAGATACCTTAGGCGCATTAAAATTTAACTCCTTCTTTAAAAAGACAAATAAACTAGGAAAATATGGTTTCAAACTTTTTTGAATTTCTACACTTCTCTTATCTGAAAACTCTTGCAAAGAAATATCTTTCACAGATAGATCAAACAAGAACAAGTGTTTTAATTCGATATTAACTTCTTCTACTATATGTTTCATATTTCAAAAATAACTTTTAAAACATTAAAAAACATAATTTTAAAAACTTCAAGAAAAAAAGGGTCTTGCTTTCACAAGAACCCTTAAATATTTTAAATATTCTGCCACCAATATGCACCAGCAGCAATCTTAGTATGAACCCCATGAGGAGCAATAGACCTACCTTTATTCTTATGATCAGTAAGCTTAGAAGTTTTCCTTCTATAGTGTTTCTTCCCAACACCCTCCATCTTAGATGCAAAATCAACATAAGCCAAAAAATCATCATCTACAACTATAGCTTGCCCTACAGCTCTTTGTGGATAAGAACTAAAATCAGGAATTATAGGGTCAGGAACCCAATTTTGAAGAATTTCCCCTTGTATAAAAGGAGAATAACCCGTCTGTTTAAACATAAAATTCATTTTAAATTAGATTTAAATTTATTTCTTATTCAACTTTTATAATATAATTTACAACCCAAAGCAAGATTTTTTTCATAAAAAATAAAAAAGTAGTTGCCAATCCTTAGATTCACAACTACTTCATAAAACGGCTATGCAGCCACCTTCCTCGCTCTCCATATCTTAGCTCTGTTGATTTTTTCCATACGAACAGTAAAGCGGCCTTTACTCCTCAAAACTATTACCTCATCACTTTTATCAAAGAACTTCTTAACATCTAAATAATAAGATAAATAATCAACCCTATCCTTATAAATAACCATCAACGAACGGCTATTCGGAGTTGAAATATCAAGAGCATAAGCACCAACTTCATTCTTCAGCAATTTAAACGAAATCTTCTTAGTTTGTAAAAATTTAGGTTCTTCAAGTAAAATCTCCCTAATCCTCCGATCCAAAATGGATAACAAAGTCGTCGGCAAATAAATACCATTCCCAAAAAACAAAAAAGTTGCGAGCTTAGGATTAAGCCCAGAGATGCTAAAACATTTGAGGAATCTAGCAATGCTTCGTTCCTCTTTAAATTTTTCAATCTTTCCCATGGTGTGTGGTTTATAAATATATTACGAAAAAAAGAATATCATCATAAGTCACTATGTCAACAGGATTTTTTTCTTACATCTCGAAAGCCAAACCTACATTCACTTTCGAAATAAAAATAATCTAAAAACATAACCTAAACACTTATACAAACAACAAATTTTTACAATATTTAAAAACATAAAATTAGATAAAAAATAAACCCCTATTTAAAACTTGACTTTTGCAAAGTTATAATTAAAATCACGGGATAGCAAAAAATTCACTTGATTATCTTATACAAACGATGTATATTTCTAATCAAATTGAAATTGAAAAACTTCATCAAGCAATACATAAATAAAGCATTTTATATAAATTGCTCTACAGATGAAAAAAACAGTTAACCACACGAATTCTCGCAGAAAACAATTTTCAAGTATTTTGTGCGAGTAGAAGTAAAAGTGATTTTTATATAAAGTATCGTGTATAAGTAATACTCGATCGCTTTAGATAAAAATTATTTCTTACGATTAATCGTGCAAAAGACGAAGGAAAGTGAAACAATGGCAGTACCTAAAAACAAGACGTCCCAGTCAAAAAAAGGGATGAGAAGATCGCACGATGCAATTAGTTCATCTGCATCAGTAGAATGTCCAAAATGCGGTGAAAGAAAACTTCCTCACCACGTTTGTCCATCTTGCGGAAGCTACGATAAAAAAGATATCGTTAAATAAATAGAGATATAAAGAGATATTTATATGAGTAAGAAGTTTAAGATAGCAATTGACGCATTCGGAGGCGATCACGCACCGAAGTCAGTTGTAAAAGGTTTAAACCTATATTGTAAGACTTATGAACCAAAAGATATCTCTTTTATTCTTTTTGGTGACAGAAAAATTCTTGATCCTATGATCAGAAGATACAGACACGCTAAAGAATACTGTACTGTTTACCATACTACGGACGTTGTTCCAGGAGATGTAAAACCATCTCAAATCATCAAAAAGTCCATGAACACATCTTTATGGCAAGCAATCAAATTTGTTAGAAACGGAAAAGCTGATGCAATACTATCGGCTGGTAACACTGGTTGCGTTATGGCATTCGCCAAATTACAGCTTAGAACTATGGAAGAATTAAAGAGACCTGCAATTACTGGTATGATACCAACTACTACTCCAGGTAAAAACATAGTTATGTTAGATTTAGGAGCAAACACTGAATGCTCTGCTCGTTCACTAGAAGAATTTACAATCATAGGTTCTCTATACTACAAAGTTATGAATGCTACAAGAACTGCACCTACAACAGGAATCCTAAACATAGGATCTGAAGACACTAAAGGTCTTGCAACTCTTCAAGAAGCAAATGAAGTTCTTCGTAATAGCAAAACAAAATTATTCAAACATAAAGGTTTCGTAGAACCTGATAAAATATTATTAAATACTGTAGACGTAGTAGTTACTGACGGCTTCACAGGAAACATAGCTTTAAAATCTATTGAAGGTACTGCTAAACTTATTTCTCACTTTATCAAAGAGATGTTTACAGAAAGCTTCTTCAATAAAATTATGTATCTTATGCTAAGAAGAAGCATGCACAGAATGAAGAAAAAGATAGATCCAAACAACTACAACGGAGCAGTTATGGCTGGTCTAAATGGAATCGTTGTTAAAGCTCATGGTGGATCTAATTACAGAGCCTTCGATAATGCTATACAATATACAGTTAAGCTTACAAAAAGTAACTTCAACGAAAAACTTAAAAAAGCTTTAAAAGAAGAATTAGGTAGCGCAGAAGATCAAGAAGAATCTGCTGCTAAATAATAAAAAATCAAAGAAATATCAATCAGTTCAAAAGAGAGAAACATTTTTTTACTTAACTTTTTAAATTTTTATATTATATAAAAGTAAGTAAAATAAATAATAAGGATATATCAAATGAACTTCTACTCGAAGATAATAGGAACAGGATCTTACCTACCACCAAAAGTACTAACTAACAAAGATTTAGAAGAAATAGTTAATACTTCTGACGAATGGATTACAACTCGTACAGGTATCAAAGAAAGACACATTGTTGAAGATCAAGCAACTTCAGACCTAGCTACTGAAGCATCTAAAAACGCACTAGAAATGGCGGGAATTTCTCCAGAAGAACTAGATGGTATCATACTTGCAACAACAACTCCAGACAACACATTCCCTGCTACAGCAGCAAAAATACAATCTAACCTAGGTGCTACAAAAGATACTTTTGCATTCGACATGCAAGCAGTATGCTCAGGATTTATTTTCGCTCTTATGACAGCAGACTCAATGATTAAAAGTGGAAGAGCAAAAAACATCTTAGTTATCGGTGCAGACAGCCTTTCTAAAATAATAGACTGGAAAGATAGAAACACTTGCGTTCTATTCGGAGACGGTGCTGGAGCAGTAATTCTTCAAGCTCAAGAAACAGAAACTAGAGAAGAAGCTGATAAAAACGGTGTTCTTTCAACAGAAATCAGAACTGACGGTTCACTATACAACGTTCTTAAAACATCTGGTGGAATTCATGACCAAACACAAAAGAACTTTATGTTAATGGACGGTCCTGCAGTATTTAAAACTGCCGTAACTAGAATGCCAAAGATTTCTATCCAAGCTATCGAAAAAGCAGGTCTTGAAAAAGAAGATATTGACTTCTTCATTCCTCACCAAGCTAACATAAGAATCATAGACGCAGCTCTTAAAAGATTAGGCCTACCTAAAGAAAAGACTATTGTAACTGTAGATAAACATGCAAATACCTCTGCAGCCTCAGTTCCTCTAGCCTTAGACAAAGCTGTTAGAGAAAGAAAGATTAACGATGGCGACAACGTTTTAATGTCCGCTATGGGTGGTGGCTTCACTTGGGGTTCACTAGTAATCAAATTCTAAAAATTATTCCCTCCAATCCGGAGGGATTTTTTTATTGCAAAACCCAAACAAACATGCAAACATAAAATACAATTTTAAAAAAGAATTTCTTCGTTCAATTTTAACCAAAATATTTTGTACGAAAAAATTAAACCTTCATCGAGCAATCTTTACATACAGCGTTTTAGATAGTTTTGCTTTAGATGGAAGTAAAGTATACGAAACCTAAGTATTACAAAGGAATTTTAATAATGATTAAAGCTATAATATGGGACTTCGACGGCGTAATAGTAGACTCTGTACAAAATCTATATAACATATTAAACGACATATATGACGGCCACAAAAAAGATAAAGAAAATATCAAAGGATCTCGTCACAATGGAATAGAAGGATTATATAACAACTTTATTGAAACTGAACCTAAAACTCCAGAAATAACTATCCAAGAATTTAAGATTATGATTGAAACTCACCCCGCTTTCAACCTACCTAAGTCTGCATTAATAAATAGCAATATAGACTTCATCAAGAAATCAAAAGAAGATGGTATCAAACAGGCCATAGCAAGTAACTCACCTAAAGATAGACTTAAAAGTCTCTTAAAATATCTAGAAATAGAAAACCTATTCGACTTCACAATAACACCATGCGATGTTTCATTTCCAAAACCTAACCCTGAAATGATAATAGAAACTACAAAATGGCTAGGTATAGAGCCAAATGAAGCGCTTTTCATAGACGATAGTGAAACTGCTCTGCAAGCAGGTATAGAAGCCGGAACAAAAACTGCATTATTTACAAATAAAGATAAAGAAACTGTTGAAAATAAAAAAATAAATCTTATAATAGATGACATCAACGAATTAGATCTGAAAAAGTTTTAAGAAAAGGGAAAGGTTTCTTATGAGCAATATTACAAAACAAGATATTATCAAAAAATTAAGTAAAAAAACTGGCATAACTTATAAAGAAACTAGCGAAATAACAACTGGCATTATCGACGCCATTTCAAACGGATTATTACAAAACAAAATGGTTAAGCTTTCAAACTTTGGAACTTTCATTTTAAAAGAAAAAGCTGCAAGAGTTGGTAGAAATCCTAAAACAGGCGTAGAAGCAATAATTTCTGCTAGAAAAACAGTTTTATTCCACGCATCTCAAACATTCAAAAGTGAGATAAACTAAGACTTAAATTCACAATTTTCTACAAAGAATTATTTAGTTTATCACCCTAATTTTTCTTCAAGAAATTGTGAAATAAAATTATTAAAACTTACTTAAGATAAAATAAAAAAATTTCATCGCGAAATATATCGTCTTGGAGTTTTAATATAAATCGTTTAGATGTTAAGAAAAAAGGTTCCGATGCGTATAAATAAATACGTGAAGGTTCTTTTTTCAAAGCAGATAAATGATTTAGGGTAAAACCTCTATATTAAAAAAGGAGTACCAACATGGATAGTAAAATCTTCTACACTATAACAGAAGTTTCTAAAATACTTAAGCTAGAATCTTATGTTCTAAGATTTTGGGAACGTGAATTTTCCATGATTACTCCAACTAAACAAGCCAGAGGTAAAAGACTTTACAGAAAAGAAGATATCGCGATAATCAAATACATCAAAGAACTTCTTTACGATCACGGCTATACTATCAAGGGTGCTAATAAACATTTAACAAAAAGTAGAGTTAAGCAAATTATAAACGCGAGTAAAGAGCAAGGCCTAAACCTATCTTTCTTTGATCAAATTCAAGAAGAAAATACAAGCACTTCCAACAAAGCGCATCTAGAAAAAATCAATGAACAACTAGAAGAAATTGAAAAACTTCTAAAATAAACTTCTAAATTTAGAAAAATATCAAAAAAAACTTTTTTTATAAGCATTTTTATGTTAAAATAGCATATATTTATATTTTAGAACTGGGAGAGTTCAAAGGTAGGAATCTATGTTAAAATTATCTGGTAGCGATATAAAGGTACTTCTGCACTCAGAAGATATTACATCTGAAGAAAAAAATATAATCAAAAAATCAAAATCTTTTTTGGGTTTATTTGGTGGTGAATTCGACGATACCAAATATTCTGAACTAGCTCAAAAAATAAAAGATATCACAAATCCTGACATAAATAAAATCATGAATGAGGTTAAAGAAAACAATAAAGTTAACCCTCCTAAAATGTACCAAGATGCTGAAAAATCTAAAGGTGACGAAAGCCTTAATAAAGAAATAAATACATTTTCAATCAAAGCTGGAATTAACGAAACTGAAGAAAAGAAAGACGAAGTTTCAACTGCTACTGAAGTAACGCCAGAAACAACTTATGAAAACACTCCTGAAGAAAAAGTAAAAGAAGAGCCTAAGGTTGAAGAAAAACATAAAATGGTATTCGTAGCTCCTTCAGGTACCACAACAGAGATCAAAACTGAGGCCGAAAAAGCGGAAGAAGAAAGAATTGCAAAACTAGATAAAGAAACTATCAAAGCTCCAAACATTGAACAAGTAGCTCCTCCGAAATCAAACATAGATTTAGATAAGGTCGAAACGGAAACTCCTAAAGAAATAAAAAAGCCAGAAATTGATCAAGTAGTTCCTCCTAAAAGCGCCCTACTTCAAGCTGTAGAAAAAGAACAAACTACTGAAATAAAGTTAGATGAAACTACCGAAGAGAAAGGCGATGCTCCAACTCCTACTAAAGGAGAGACTAAAATAGAAAAAAATCCAAATAAAATAGAATTCGTAGTTAAAAACATACAAGTTCAAGAAAAAGAAAAAACGGAAGAAACTCTAGAAACTCCTTCTACAGAAAAGCCTATAGAAGAAAAAGTTTCATTTGAAGAGCCTCTTATACCAAACTCTTTCTCTTTTGGAAAAAAAGAAGTTAAAGAAGAAACTCCTGAGGAAATCGTTAAAGAAATAGAAGAAACTTTTGACCTAGAAGAAGAAAATGAAAAATTATTTAAACGTATTGATGCAGCTAGAGAGAAAGTCTCAAACATAAATGCTCCTCAAAAAATACATACCATAAACCTTCTGGAAGATACTCTTTCTGTAATAAAAGTTAATCTTTCTTTAGAAATAACTGAAGAAGAAAGAAACTTAACTATAAAAACTTTGAAAGAAGTTGAAGAAGAAATAGATATGATTAATCACATCTAATAATCCAATTCTCATAAAAGGAATATTAATATGTCATTAGAACTAAGAAATGAAAAAATAAATGATATTAAAAGTCTAGAAAATTTAAGCTATGACGATCTTTTAGTTAAAAAGGCTTCTAGAGCAATTGGCTTAATTAAAGATGCTAGAAACAAAGCAAAAAATACTCCTGCTTATGATGAACTTCATAAACTTCATAATTCTATTAAAGACACAATAGACAATATCAATGATGTAAATCTTGAAAATAAAAAAGATACTAATATTGAAAAATTAGAATCACTTATCTCTAGTGAAAAAGTTAACGACCTTTTTAATAAAGAAAGAAAAGATAGAGAAGAAACTTTAAACGTTATCTTCAACAGAATCGAAAAAAACATTGAAAAACTATCTCAATTAGATGAAAACCATCCTGAAATAGAAAACCTAATCGACATCCAAGATACTCTTACTAGATCGACAAAAGGCGACACAATCGATACTGTTTTCACTTCTGACTTAAACAACATTAAGGCCCACTTAAAAGCTCAAAGAAAAGCAGTTGATTTAAAAATAAAAGGCTTTAATAAATTAGAAGAAAAAGCTCCTATCAAAAAAGAATATTCTACTCCAGAAGTTAAATCTTCATCTCTTGATGAACAGCTGGCTATATTCCAAGGAATAAATACTAATGACAACAACGAATTAGTTTTAGTGCAAGCTCAAATGGCTGTTGAAGCATTAGATATGGCTACAAACAAATTAGAAGAACAAGGTAAGGCAGTTCCTCACGAACTTATCTCTTCTGTCAAAAATGTAATTCTTCAACAAATAAATATTATTAACACAGAGAAAGATCCTAAAAAAATTGCAGAAGCTCAAAAAGCTTTACAAGAAACTCTAGATGAAAACTATTTAACAAAATCTAGTAACGAACTACAACTTAAAAAGACTTCTACTGACATAAGCCCTGCTCTAGGAATTATGCTAAAAGAATCTGGTGTTAATATTTCAGAAACACCTACTCATAAAAGAATAGAAGAAAAATTCAACGAGTTCGAAGAAATAGTAAGTCTATTAATTGAAAGAAGCGATGCCTTTGCTCTTGAGAATGAAAAAGACGAAAGAATTTTCAAACTACAAGATATTAGACTTGTAATAGAAAATATGTTCAACAAAGGAATGCTTTATTCTATCGAAAAAATAGATACTAAATCCCTTAAAAACATTCTTAAAAATTTATCAATAGCAAGTCCTGAAATAGTAGCTGAAGGCGATATAAATATCATAGGTAATGGGAATGGAAAAATCTCTGATCAATTTGATGCCGAAGATGTTCCATTCGAAGAAATAATTGAAGATAATGGAAATAAACCGCTTCCAATTTCTGGGAGAAAAGATGGTGAGTTATCTCCAACTCCTTCAGAAAACCCTGAAGATGAACAAGATGGTCCTTTAGCTGGACCTGCAATACCTCTTCCAGAAGGTAAAAAAATAAGTCCTGAAGAAATTGAAGACCCTGAAAAATTGGGCCCTGCTCTAGACGAAGAATTTGCTCCTAAATCATCTACCGAAACAAAGGATGAGGAAGAACTAAGTACTGAAGAAATGCTTAAAAGAATCTTCGCAAACAGAGATGAAATTCTAGGATACCTTAATCACTACGAACAAAGAATTAATAGTGAAAAAGTATTCGGTAAAATAATAGAAATCATGAGAGCTAAAACAGAAACTATTTCTGAATTAGAAAACAATGATTACGAAAATACTGAAGAATTCAAAACAAGCATTAAAGAACTTCTAGAAAAAACATCTGAAGCATTTGACCTAATAGATGAATATAAAAAAGGTAACGTCAAAGAAGCTGATGAATTTAACCACTTCAAAGATATTTCAAGGGTTATAAATCAAATCCCTGCCCTTATTGAAAAACTAAGAGAATTCATGACTGAAAAAGAAATTGAAGATCTTAAATATCAATTAGGTGAAATAATAACAGATAAAGAATTAAATAAAAATTTAATGTTCAGAATATTAACTGCTGATCCATATGCTGCAGACAAATTCAAAAACGGAGCATTAAAAATCACTGATAAAAAAGGTGAAGTAGAAGATAGCTACAACGAATTCGAAGGTAACAAAATAAGTGATCTTTCTGTTCTAGAAGAAAAAGATGGAAACATCATAGAAAGAATAGAAAAAGACAACAGCGTTTCTCATCCTAAAATCGTAGCTTCTACAAACAGCTCTAAAGGAACTAAGAAAGAAACTACTATAAAAGCAGTAACAGAACTTCTTAACCACCTATATGAAAACGATCCTGAAACACCTATTAAATTATTAGTTAATAGTAAATTCAAAGAATCTCAAGAAGCTGCAATTGAAGCTATTGACCAATGGGTTGCTGATCATGAAAATGAAGGAATTGATCATTCTCATATCTTAAACTATGCTGACCTAGTTGCTGCCGTTGAAGGTAAACCATCTAAAGAAGGAAAGAAAGTAGAAGAAAAACAAGAAGAAAAAACTGTTGAGAAAACACCTGAAGTATCTCCTACTCCTTCTAATAAAGAAGAACCTAAAGTTGAAACTCCTAAAGAAAATTTCACTGCTACAGAATTAAGAGACTTTGCAAGAAATCTAGAAGATAGTGACGAGAATCTAAACAAAAGCAGAATTAGAGAAATAAAATTAATTGCTGAAAAACAAGTTAGATTTGAAAAAGGAGAAACTATTAGAAAGAAAGGAATTTCTCAAGAAGAAATAAATTCTTTATACAAAGAACTTCTAGGATTATCTAATCCTGTTGAAAATACAGAGGAAGGTAAAGGAACTGAACCAACTATTTCAACTCCAAATGAAGAAGAAAATAATAGCGTTTCTCTTGAAGAACTTCAATCTCTTATAACAGATATAAGCACTGATAAAGAACTTAATAAAAAAGTTAAATCAGAACTTAAAAAAATTAATAGAAAGATTAAAAAACTAAGAAGAAATAAAGACGTTTCTCAAGAAGATATAGATAACATTTTCAACAACCTTAAAGCTATTGAAAAAGCAATTGAGCTAATGGATGATAATGAAAAAGAAGATAGAAGTAAGTTCTTAGACGCTTTAAATATAATCTTCCAAAAGCAACCTAAATACTACGAAACTTATAACATTGAGCATAATGGTGAAGGAAACGTTGTCACTAAAAGTACTTACAACGAAGAAGGAGCTATAAATATCCAAAGCTCTGATGCTGAAGAAGGAAAAGAAAAATTAGAAGGAAAATTAAGCGAAATTACTAAAGTTCAAGAAGAAGAAAATAAAAAAGCAAAAGAAGCTCAATTAATAAATAGACAATACAATATAAGAGCATAAAAATACTGAAATATATTTTTTCTTGACAAAAGTTTTCATATTAGCTAGTGTTTAATTATTATTACTGATGTTAAACCTTAAAAAAATAATAACATGTGGAAATTTTCATGGACTCGAAAAAAAGAAGAAGCCGAGAAAAAAGCTAAAGAAGCTGAACAAAAAGCTACTAACCTCCAAAATGAGGTTGATGAGTTAAAGAAAAAAATGAATGAAAATGGTTTTTCCCCTGATGGACATTCAAAAGTCGAATTTTCTCAAAGTGATATCGGCGTTAATGACCACGGAGGTGAAGGCGACATTGAAATCGAAAACTCTTTAATCAATGGAGAAGACAGTGTTAACTTTGTTAGTTCCAAAGCAACCGAAAGAGCTGTCAAAGGAATTAAACAAACTGGTAACCTCCATGTAAACGTTTCAATCTCCAAAGGACAAAATAAGTCTGTCATAATTGGAAACGGAGTAGTTAACAAAAGTCATGCATTCAACGTTTCAGATCAAACAAAACCGGAGGTCTTGAAAGAATTAGCGAATATCATCACTCTTAAACAGAGTAGAGAAGAAAAAGAAAATGAAGAAGCCGACTAATATCGAATTCCGACTTTTCCAAACCTAACCCCCGCAAGGGGGTTCTTCTTTTCCCAAACAATTCAACCGATTCAAATTAACTCCCCTCACCTAACAAACGAATCGCCCTATAAAAATAAGAATAGAAACAAACACTTAACATACGCATCTAAAAAAACCTTTACAACACCCAGAAATTCCCCTATAATAAAGAAAATTCAAGGGGAAAAGTAGATGACTATTAAAGACTCAAATGAAAGTTTACCAAGTACAAATATTCTTATCGTTCTAAAAGATTTAAATGACATTCAAGAAGTAACATATGTTAAAGATCTTGCAACATTTCTAAAATCTCAAGACATTAATCCTGTAATCATTTCAAACAAAGGACCTCTTATTTCAGAGTTCGCTAGACATGGATTAAAACACATCTACGCACCTATCAACAAAACAGGTTTCTTTAACGAAAGAATCAAAGCCAGACTTATTGAAAAAATTTGTGAAAACGAAAACATTCATCTAATACATAATTTCTCAAGATCTGCTGTTAAAGCAACTTTCAAAGTTCACACAAAACTATCACTTCCTTTAATACATAGTATGAACAAAGTATATAAAGGAAATAAAAGATTTAACGCCGGCTTGCTAAAAAGTGACTTCACTATAACGGCTTCAGAATACATCAAAGAAAAAGCTATACATAAGTATAAAAACTACATCCAAGACAAAAAGAATCTTGTAGTAATCAACAACTGGGTAGACACTCTTAAATATTCTAAAGCCAGCATCAGTGCTGCAAGAATAGAAAATGTTATTCAAAAAATAAATCTACCTGAAGATAAAAAGATAATAATAATCCCTGAAGACATAGAAAAAGAAAGCGGATTAAAAACTATCCTTAGCGCAATCAAAGAATCTGAAAATAAAGATAAATTCCTAGCTCTAATAGTTGGTAAAGTTAAAAATGAAAAATACCTTACTGCTCTAGAAAGAATAATTAGAGAAGAAGGACTTGAAGAAAGCATAAGAATCTCATTCAATTCAGAAGATTTCCTAGAACTTCTTGCTATGAGTAACCTAGCTATCTTCCCATCAAAAATTAAGAAATATACTAACGATAGAATCACTAAAGCACAAAGTATGGGAGTTCCTGTAATTGCCAACGACAGAGGTGTTAATAACGAACTTATCGTAGACGGACTTACTGGTTTCATAATCGATGATAAACATGTAGAAGACATAACTCTAGCAATAGATAATATTATAACTATGGAAGAAATGAACTCTCGTAGATTATCTATGGAAAGTTTAAAATTCGCAAAAGTAAACTTCGAATATAAAACTAAATGTGCTGAAATATTAGAACTATATCAAAAAGCAATAAAGTTTTATAAATAATTATAAACAATTTAAAATACAATAGTGGGAATAAATTTCTCACTATTTTTTTATAAACATTTGACAGTCCGCTAAATGAAACTATATAATAGAGGTATAAAGTAAAGGGTAAAAAAAATGAAAAAAATGCGTTTTCAAAAATACACAAGCCACATAATCCCTCTAAAAAGTAGAGTTAAAGATTTCTTAAGAATCTCTCCTGTTAAATCTACAAAAGAATTAAAAAAATACAAATTAGAAGGACAAGAATTCAAAAGCTCTTCTTGGACTAGCGAAGGATTTTCAATAAGCGCTGCCAAAACAAGATTTGACGACAAACATTTCCACGTAGGCTTCATAGCAACAAAGAAAAGTATCTCAAAATCAGCCGTAAAAAGAAACAAAGCTAAAAGAATTTTAAGAAGCCTAGTAAACGAAAATATAGATAGAAAAAATCCTGATCTAAAAAACTTTGATTTCACTTTCGTAGCAAAATCAAAAATATTAGAACTAGATAGATCTAAACTTGAAAAAGATTTCAAATGGGCAATGGATAAAGTAATCAAAAAATATAATGAAGAACATAAGTAGGATTAAAATGAATTCTTCCACACAATACTTATTATATTTTTAAGCAAGTATTTTGTGCGAAGATTAGTAAATTAGATTTTAATTTTTAGGAGTTTATAAAGAATAAATGACTAAAAATTAATAATTGATAATTTGCTTAAAATTCGTGCAAAAGACAAAGGTTAAAAATGAATAAGATAGCAATATTTCTCCTAAAATTATACCAAAGATTTATATCTCCATTAATTGGGGGTAAATATAGGTGCAAATTCATACCTACTTGCTCAGAATATAGCAAAGAAGCATATCAAAATTACAATTTTTTAAAAGCCTCTTTACTTACAGCAAAAAGGTTGCTAAAATGCCATCCATGGAATAAACATTCGGGTTACGACCCTTTAATAAAAAAAGAAGAAAAGAGAAAGTAATGACTAACAAAAATCAATTAAATAAAGAAACACTTAAAAAAAGCCTGATGAGAGGCTTCTTATACGCAACATTATTCACAATCATATTCCAATCTTGCGCTAAAAAAGAAGACATTAAACCTGTTGTTTCTAGCGAAATATCAACTACATCTGAAATCAAAAAAGAAAGAATTCCTTCTTCATTCAAAAACGAAAAAATCGAAGCTGAAATCAATCTAGTTGGCGGAAAATTAGACTCCCTACTTCTTAACGAATATAAAGAAACTTTAGAAAAAGAAGATAAACAAAAACTTTTCTCTCCTAAATACACAAACAAAGAAGAAAACAAAGAATACTCTTACTTAGATTTTGGTATCTCTGGTCAAAACATAAACTTACCAACATCTAACTCAACTTGGAAAGTTATCAAAGAAACTGAAAACTCTAAAACAATCTCATGGGCAAACAAAGAAGGTATCAAAATAGAAAAAACTTTTTCTCTTGCAGACGATTACCTTATCGAAGTTTCTCAAACAATTTCAAACAATACAGGAAAAGATATTTCTGTATTCCCTTACGCAATAATATCTAAAAAGATAGATACTGAAAATAAAAACCTAAGAGCCTTCTCTGGTTTAATAGATTTCTCAAGCAGAAGTCTTGAAAAAGAAAGATTTGAAAACATCAAAGATGAACCATTCTCTAGAGTTATCCAAGAAGATAAAACTTGGAGTGGTTTCTCAGACAACTACTTCGCAACAGCTTTCCTAATGGGATCAAACGAAGCTGCTAAAAAACAAGAAGTTAAAGCATTCTTAAGCAGAGAAAACGAAGAAGAAAAATCTGAAACATACCAATTAGACTACACATATGAAACTCTAACTGTTAAAGCAGGTGAAAGCTTCACTGTAACTGACAAAGTATTCACTGGTCCAAAAGAAAGGTCTATCCTTAAAGACTATTCAGAAAAATATGGAGCTCAAAACCTAGATCTTCTTATAGACTACGGATTCTTCGCATTCTTCTCAAAAATATTCTTCTCAGTAATAGAATTCCTATTTAATAACACAGGATCTATCGGCTGGGCAGTTATACTATTCGCAATATTCATAAAAGTATTGCTACACCCTATTTCTAAAAAATCTATGGACTCTATGGCCAAAATGAAAAAACTTGGACCTGAAATGAAGAAAATCCAAACATACCACAAAAACGATAAAATGAGAATGCAAATGGAAATGGCCGCTCTATACAAAAAACACCAAATAAATCCATTATCAGGATGTCTACCACTATTAGTTCAATTACCTATCTTCTTAGCCCTTTATAAAGTGCTTATGAACTACATAACATTAAGACACCATGAATTCCTTTGGATCCATGACTTATCAAGCTTCGACCAAACTAGCATATTCAACTTATTTGGATTACTACCATTCACACCATGGACTTGGTTGCCTAACCTAGGTATATTGCCAATCCTAATGGGTGTAACAATGTTCTTCCAAATGAAGATGCAAGGTCAAACAGCTACTATGACACCAGAACAAGCTAAAGTAATGAACATAATGCCATTCATCATGATATTATTATTCGCATCACTTCCAGCAGGTTTAATATTATACTATGTAGTATATAACGTGTTAACAATAGCCGACCAAGCTGTTGAAATTAAGTAGATTTCAAAAACAAAGTGAATTGAAATCGTTTACGTATTACCGAAAGCAAGGATTTTAATCCGCCAGCGTCGGAACTTAAGTAGATTTAGAAGACTTTTTAAAGTCGCAATAAATCGTTTACGTATTACCGAAAGCAAGGATTTTTAATCCGCCAGCGTCGGAGATAAAAAATAAGAATACACTTCCCCAATTAATTTTGACCCAAATTTCTCTTCAGAAAGTTGTAAAATAAAATTAATTTTAAGGGAATGTATACTTTAATACATGATCGAAAAATTATTATTTTAAATTTTGCAAATTTATGTGATAAAGGAGATGTTAAAATGGGAAGTAAAATATTCAAAAACGAAATCCTTGTTAGAGATAAAAGAATAAAATTCTTAGAAGATCTAGGCGGTAGATTAGAAACTAAAAAACTCTCTAAAGAAGAAATACAAGATCTTCTTAACGACAAAATTCTTGAAGAAGCTAAAGAATTATACGATGCTATTAAAAGTAAAGATAAAGAAGAAATCTTAAAAGAATATAGTGACGTGTTAGAAGTTTTAGATAATATGAAATTTTACCTAAGCTTAACTGATGAAGAAATAAACAAAGTTAAAGACTATAGAAAAAAAGAATTTGGCGGATACAAAGAAGGTTCATATATAGAAACTATAGAAATAGACGAAGACAACCCTCTTATAGACTATTATCTAGCAAGACCTGAAAAATATCCAAAAATAGATAAACAAAAAGATTAAACAAAAAATAATCCACACAAAAAATTTTTTAAACGGGCAACTTTTTCAAAGATTTTGTGCGGATAGAAGTAAAAATGATTTTTAAATTTGGTATCGTGTATAAGTAATACTCGATCGCCAAAGAAAAAAATTATTTATTACGATTAGCCCGTGCAAAAGATTAAAAAAGGAAGTAAAATGAGTAAAGATCCAGCATATAAAACATTCTTCAAAGAAAAACCTAAATTCATAGGCTCTTTCCCTGCACCAGATAAAATCAACTTCAGAGGTGGCGCTGAAGTAGCTTTCATAGGTCGTTCAAACGTTGGTAAATCATCATTAATCAATGCACTTACAAAATGCCCTGGACTAGCAAAAACATCTTCTACACCAGGAAGAACTAGAATGATAAACATGTTCCTTATGCATGAGAATTTTACACTAGTAGATCTTCCAGGATACGGATATGCAAAGGCATCAAAGAAAGATATTGAAACATGGAATCGCAACACTAGAAATTATCTTCTAGGTAGAATCGAACTTCAAAGAGTGTTCCTTTTAATAGACGCAAGACATGGTATCAAAGCAACAGATATTGAAAGTATGAAAGTATTCGACGAAGCTGGAGTGAACTATCAAATCATACTAACAAAAGCAGATAAAATTTCTAAAAAAGAACTTGAAAAAGTTATAGTTGATACTGAGCAAAAAGCATTAAAACACCCTGCTCTTCATCCAACAATTTTATGGAGTTCTTCTGAAAAAGGAGATAACCTAGATGAAGTTAGAAAAGTAATTCACGAGATTTTCAAAGCTCAATAAAACAACTTCACATCAGTGAATCAAAACATTAAAAAGGAGTCGCAACCCATTGTTACGACTCTTTTTATTTTAAAAATTATTCTTTTTTAATTGAATCAATTATTCTTCTGGAAAAGAACCCAAGCTTGTGCCATGGATACCTTCCATGAAACTCTTCATCAAGAAGAGTGAAGTCTCCTTCATCAAAATAAATCTCAATTTCAGCAATCCCATCCAAATGATAAACGCCCATAAATTTATCATCCTTAGAATGCTTCCAACCATTCAACAAAATTCTATCCTCTGGAAGAATTTCTTCTCCATTAGAATTAAAACTTTTAAATGTTTTTAAAGGAACCATCAAAGCAAAATCTGTCTTAAAAAATTCGGGATTATTTGAATTTTGTAATTTAATAATTATTCCATCTTCAAGGGTTTCCATAAACAATCTGTCAGAAACTTCCTTTTGAAATTTAATCTTTAACATCTCGGTTTAAATTTAAAATTAGTTCCCACATCCTATTAAAGAACTATTTCAAAGTCAAACAAATAAACAAAATCAAATCTCTCAAAAAATAATTAAACAAGAATTTTGTGAAACTGGAAGTAAAAACAAAATATTTAAGAATTTAAATTCTAGGAGTTTTGTTATAAATTATTTAGATAGGAAGAAAAAAGGTTGCGACGCGTATAAATAATACGTGAAAGTTCTTTTTTCAAAATATTTTTAATAAAAATTATTTAATTATATTTTCAAAGTTTTTCATAGTTTATATTAGATAGAAGTAAAAATGATTTTTAGATAAAGTATCGTGTATAGGTAATACTCGATCGCTTTAAATAAAAATTATTTATTACGATTAGATAATGTGAAATATGGGAAACCTATAAATTTAAAAGCGTCTATAGTTCGTAGTATGAGCTATAGCAATCGCCAAAGCATCGGCAGAATGCTCAGAATCTATCTTATCAGCAGTAGGTAACAATATCTTTATCATAGTCAATATCTGATTTTTATCAGCATGCCCTACACCAACAACTGACTTCTTAACAAGATTAGGAGTATACTCCATCACAGGCAAACCATTCATAGCAGGAACCAACAAAGCAACTCCCCTTGCCTGCCCAAGCTTCAAAGACGTCTTTGGATTTTGATTTACAAAAGTATCCTCCACAGAAACAAATTCAGGCTCATACTTCTTTATAACCTGATCCAACTCTTCATAAATCTTTTTCAAACGAGAAGATAACTCATCCTTTGATGACGTTTTAATAGTCCCATTAGCAATATAGCGCAACGAAGAACCATTATGCTCAATAACACCCCAACCTGTATTCAACAATCCTGTATCAATACCTAAAACTATCATCAAAACTCCTCTCTTTATAACTTTCCCCCATTATACAACAACAAGAACAAACATGCAACATTTTTTTTATTTCCTATTGACAATAGTAAATACATAATTAATATACATTATATTAATAATATTATTAAACCTAATAAAATGAAACAATTTAAAGTAACTCTCAACCACTTAACTAAAGAACTTAATATCAAAAACTGGACTATATGTATAGGTGAAGGCGATCTACCAGCTGAACTACAAGTAAGGTTTAGTGATAGAAAAGAAATTTTCAGAATGGAAGTTTTTACCAACAAAAAAATGTATAGAAGTTATACCACTCCTGTACCTGAAAAAAAATTCCATCTTGAAACAACGTTCTTAAAACAAAAACCTCAAAAATATATGTTAAAAAGATTTCAAAAATTTTTTAACTTTATTAAAATAAACTACCATCATGCTTGGAAATTCAAAGAAGCTGAATGGGCGGTTGAAAAGCTTTATTAAACTAAATTTTAAAAAACTCCTCGAAAATTTCAGAGGAGCTTTTTTTATATCTAATAAGTAAATCATCTAAAAACTCAACTCTTAGAGTTTTAATATAAACAATTTCCTTATATTAAAAAATCCCCGCCTAAACGAAGATTTTATTTTTTTCCAATAAACACGTATTTTAAATACTTTCATCAAGTAATCTCTCAACAAAACGTTTTGATAATTTTGCTTTAGATAGAAGCGAAAATGATTTGGAAGTTTACAAAATAAGTAAGATTGAAAAAAATTTACTTCGTAACAATCTGTTTACGTTTTACCGCAAGCAAGGATTTTTAATCCGTAGTGGCGGAATTAGTAAATGACATAATCATTTATCGCGATAGATGAAGTAAAATCTTCAAAACCTATTTACCCATTGGGACAAGCTTAATCTCTACCCTTCTATTAGCCTCTCTACCTGCAGCAGTAGAATTGCTCATGATTGGCATAGTTTCACCATAACCTTGAGCCGAAATTCTATTACCAGCTACACCTCTAGCAGATAAATAAGCACTTACACTGTGAGCTCTCTTTTGAGATAAAGTCATGTTATACATATCACCACCAGTGCTATCTGTATGACCTAAAACAGCAACATAAGTCTTATCAAACTTAGCAATAACCTTAGCAACAGAATCTAAAGTCTTATAAAAACCTGCGTTAATATCAGCAGAATCTGTAGCAAAAGTAATATTACTTGGCATAACTAAATTAATATTGTCGCCTACTTTCTTAACTTGCACACCAGTAGAAACTAACTCTTTACGAAGTTCAGCCTCTTGAGCATCCATATAAGCACCATAACCACCACCAAGAGCAGCACCAATCAATGCACCTCTAGCAGCACCTTTACTTCTATCTGAAGTAGTCAAAGCACCAATCGCAGCACCAGATAAAGCACCAATACCTGCACCACTAACCCAGCTAGCAGTTTGATCTTCACCTGTATAAGCATTTTGAGTAGTACAAGCTGTTGTCAAAGACAAAGCACCTACAAGAGACAAAACTGTAATTCTTGAAACAAATTTATTCATATGATTTCCTCCTTATTTTACATATGATTATATGCTACAAGATAATCTTTTCAAAATCAAAATAAATTTCAATTTTATTCTGAAACTATATCCTTAGCACAAACAAATGCTGACGACCACGCCCATTGAAGATTGTATCCTCCAAGACATCCCGTAACATCTAAAACCTCCCCTACAAAGTATAGCCCCTTAACCAAAGAACTCTCCATAGTCCTAGAAGCAACTTCATCAACACAAACTCCACCGCGAGAAACCTCCGCAGTATCAAATCCCATAGTATCCAACGGCTTATACTGCCACCTATTTAAAAACTCTCCTAATAATCTAAAGTCTTTATCAGCACAATTAGCCAAGTCACTATTTCCAATCTTAAAAATTTCCATCAATCTAAATACAAACTTCTTAGGCAATAACTCTATAAGAACCTTATCCAATTTCAACTTAGGCTTTTCAGATTTCAACTCTTTCAAATAATCAAACAACTCAATAGTTGGTAAAAAATTCACCAATATAGAATCTCCCTTCTTCCAAAACAAAGATGATTGCATAGGAGCCGGACCACTTATACCTCTATGAGTAAACAATAAAGAATCTTCAAATCTCTTTCCATTAACCTTAACAGAAACCTCAACCGGAGTTCCAGCTAAACATTCAAACATTCTTAAATCCTCAACAGACGATTTAAACCCAACTAAAGCTGGTTCTAACTTTACAACACTATGTCCAAAATTCTCTGCCAACTTAGCTCCAAAGTCAGTACCACCAATCTTAGAAAAAGACTTGTTACCTAAAGCAACAACAACTTTATCCGCAACAAACTTTCCATTTAAAGTTTCTATAACAAATTCATCTCCAACTTTATCTACAGATAGAATCTCCACTGAATATTTAAATGAAACTTTCTCACCACATCTATCCATAAGAAAGTCAATAATAGCAGAAGACTTCCCATCCGCAAACAACTGCCCTTTATGCTTTTCCGTATATGAAATACCCTTCTCTAAAAGCATTCCAACAAAATCATAAGGACCAAACTGCTTCAACGCAGAAATACAAAACTTCCCATTCTGAGAATTATAAAAATCTCTAGTAGCACCAACATTAGTAAAATTACATCTTCCACCACCAGAAGCCTTAACTTTTCTTAAAGGCTGATTTCCATTATCCAAAACCAAAACTGACTTATCAGATTTAGAAACAATTTCTCCAGCACAAAAAATACCAGACGCACCTGCTCCCAAAACTACAACATCATATTTATTTTTACTAATAACCATAACTACCTCAAATTAAATCAAAATAAATATATCACATAGATTAAAAAAATCTATTTAAAAATCCCCACAAAATTGCAGGGAATTTTTATTACATAATTAAACAAGTATCTTAATCTTTCTTATACTCATTTAAATCATGAAAATTAACCATAGGCATACACTCAACAGCAAATCTTCTACCTAAATCAGGATTAAAGCCAGAACTAACATTTGAAGATGGAGTGTAGCTTACAGCTCCTGCTTCAAAACATTCTGATATAGAAGGAGTTGATGAATTAACAACCTTTGGATTCAATAAGAAACCTTTACTAACATTAGTAAATACTCCATTTGAAGTAAAACAAATTTCATTTTGTTTTAAATTTTTACATTGAGCATAACAAGTGCCATTATCTTCAATATAATCTCCTGAACAAGTTACATCAGTAACGCAAACACCACCCTCTATATGAGTACCCGAAGCACAACAATTAGCTTCTGTAGTAGAAACCCACTGCTCAGAAGTACCAGAAGGACATAATGATTTAGTTTGTTTCATTTCACAAGTATCATTAGATGAATTTATTCTATAATCTGTTGTATTAGTCCAAGGTCCTTCTGTACAAACAGCAGTACAAGATTGACCTGTTAACACAGCACCACTTTCAACACCTGATGGATTTTCATAACCAGCATTACAGTTACAACCATTTTTCATAGCATTTCTTGAAGAATTAGCAGGACATGCCTTACAATCAGTAGAAGCCGATGAAGTTGCACTAGTAGTATATTCATTTCCTCCACAAGCATTACAACTAGTTTCTAGAAATGTATTATTAGCCCTATAAGAACCATAACCACAAGCCGTACAAGAACCACCTACACCAGTTCCTTTATATCCAGGAAGACAACCACAAGCAGAACCATTATCATAAAGACCTGTTGAATAATCACAAGATCCATCACAATGATCTTCTTCTGTAAAACCACCCTTATCAGTTTCTAAAGAAGGATTACAATCAGCCACACAAGATGAACTACCATCATCCCAATGATAATTTGCTGCACAACATTTATCTTTATCACCTGAATAACCTGAGCAATTAGCACAATCCGCTGATAAATCACTTCCTCCACAATTATTATCATCATGTTGCATACAACTAGTACCACTCATACTATAACTATATGAAGGTGAACAATTTGACTTACAAGCCCCTGTAGTTGCGTCTGGAGATTTTCCAGCTTCACAAGCACAATCATGCATATCTTCATTCCAATTTCCACCAGAAAGAATACAAGCTTCGTACTTAGATGCTCCACTAAAATCTTGAGTAGTAGACACTGTACTACCATTCGAAACATTACAAGTAAGAACACAAGGTGTAAAAGGAACTGCTGCATGCCCAATATCATTTAAAGTAGCTGTAGAATTTGGATTACAAGTTATAACTCCAGTATAATCATTACTACCACCTGGATTTCCTATCTCACCACAATTTTCTCCTTCAAAATAAAGATCTACCAAAGCCGAATAATAAAGAGGATTTGGATTTGTATCATCTAAAGAACTTCCACTAAAACCTGTCCCATCAAGAGATTGTTTCTCCGGTATAGTAGTTCCCTTAAAAACTTGAAGAGGACTATTTTGCCATTTACAAACACAATCAGACTGAGCACTAGGATGTTTAGCAATAGTAATAGTTCTCTCAACGTTTGTACCAGCAGTAAAAACGATATCTCCCGTCATATAAGGATTATTATAACTAGGATTTGAATCCGCATTATTAGCGGCATTAACAACATCGATAGTCGAACCTATAATAACAATAAAACCTAAAGCTAATTTACTAAATTTTTTAAACATAAGGAATCTCCCCTTAAATAATTTCCCTCAAAACATATAAAAAAGTATAACCAATTTTTTAAACAATGTAAAGAGTTAAAAAATCGACCCACCCCCAGAAGTCATTGATTTGACTCAAAAAAAGGACCTGCAATTGCAAGTCCCTCTAATTTAATAATTTAAATAGCTACTTATTTAACCATTTCAATCATTCTATCAGCTGGCATATAACCACCGTAGAATTTACCATTAATGATAAATGCAGGTGTACCTCTGATACCTAAGTCTCTAGCAGCTTTTTCAGATTTCATTAATTCTTCAGCAACTGTTTGAGATTCCATATCGCTTTTGAATTTTTTAACATCTAGACCAGCTTTTTTAGCAACTCCAGCGATAACATCAACAACAACTTTATCTAGTTCTTCTTGAGATTTAACGTTTTGAGCTTTAGCTTGAACTTTAGCCATTACACCACCTTCGATCAAAGCATAGTACATATCAGCACCTTTATCTTGACCTTGAAGAGAAGCAGCAACATTAGCTTTAGCCATTACAGATGAAATTGGTGACATAATAGGGAAGTTTTTAAGAACAACTTTAACTTCTTTATCAGCAGCAATTAGTTTTTTAACATCAGCAGCAGCTTTTTTACAGTATCCACAGTTAAAATCGAAGAATTCGAAAACAACTTTAGAACCATTAGGGTTACCTAAGATTGGAGCAGTTTTCCAGTTAGCTTCTTCTTTAACGAAATCTTTAACGTTACCGTGTCTAGCTTCTTCTTCTTTTTGTTGAGCCAATTCTTGACCTTTTTGAAGAGCTTCGATAACTTTTGTTGGGTTAGCTTCAATTGCTTTCATAACAGCATCAGTGTTTCCACCTTTACCACATGAACACATCATAGCTAGACCAGCAACTAATGCTAAAAATGGATAACCATATTTCTCTAACATTTTTTTGTGTTTTGAAAGTTTGTGAGTTTTAGTAGATCTATGTTCAGGTTGTCTAATTAAGTATACGAATAAACCCAAAAGACCTAGAGCACATATCTTCATTAAAATACATACAGCCATTTTTTCCTCCTTATTATTATTGTTAAAAAACCATATTAAAATAAATAATAGTATTTTGAAATTTAATTGCAAGGCAAAAAAAAGGGAGATATTGCTATCCCCTTATTTTATCTTAGCTTTCAGTTCATCTTCGCCAGATGAGTGCTTCTCTAAAAACTCTATATCAGAATCAGTTAAAGGCAGCTTCTTTCTAGCCAACGAAAGTTCAGGTAGAATCGATTTAACGTCTTTAATACCCAACTTCTCAAATTCAGCAAAAGGAATCATTATAGCTTTCTCATGTCCAGCTGAAACTTTTTCCTCTAATTCCAAACCATTTTTAAAGTCAATCAACTTATCAAGCTTCATAACAATTGGCTCATATTGAACTGGAGACAAGAACTCAATCTCATCGCCTTTAAACACTGTATTTCTAAGCTCAAACACCAATGAGTCTTCAGTAAACTCTCTCACAAAACCAGCAACTCTATAAGCTCCAGTAGAACGAGTAGTCTCATAGTTATGAGCAACATTAGTCAACTTCCCATCGAAGAAACCTAAAGTATAACCTCTATTTTGTAGAGTATGAAGCTCGGGCATATACTTTTGCGCATCCCAATTCTCAGGATCAGCATAATAATCATCTATAGCCTTTCTATAAACCCTAGCAACAGAACCCGCATAATACTCAGATTTATTTCTACCTTCAATCTTCAAAGAATCTATACCAATATTCAATAAAGTATCAAGACGAGGCATCAAACACATATCACGAGAATTCATGATGTAAGAACCTTTTTCATCCTCTTCCATAGCATAAAACTCACCAGGTCTTTCTTCCTCTTCTAAATACACTTTATACTTCCATCTGCATGAGTGAGCACACTTACCTTGGTTAGCCCCTCTCTCAGCCATATAATTAGACAACAGACATCTTCCAGAGTAAGCCATACACATAGCACCATGTACGAAGTATTCTAACTTAATATCTGGAGACATTTCTCTAATCTTAGTAATTTCTTCACCATTAACTTCTCTACCAAGCACACAAAGTGATGCACCTTGCTCTTTCCAGAAATCAACCGTAGTCCATGAACAAACATTCGCTTGTGTAGATATATGTAATTCCACACCAGGACATTCTTTCTTAACATAATTAAACACACCTGGATCGGCAATAATAACACCATCAGGTTGTACTTCATTTATAACTTTAGTAAAATGAGGTAATCTATCAATATCCGCATTATGAGAATAAAGATTTAGAGTAAGATATATCTTCTTACCGTGCTCTCTAACAAATCTAGCACCCTCTTTTAAATCTTCTAATGTAAACTTAGATTTAGATCTAAGTGAAAAGGCTGGTGTCCCAGCATAAACAGCATCCGCACCATAAAGTATAGCAGTCTTTAATCTTCTTAAATCTCCTGCTGGCATAAGTAATTCAGCTCTATGATTTTCGGGTTTTTTATAAGTAGACCTTTTGCAACAAGTCTCAGATTGTGACGAACAACTTCCGTCATTTTCATTTTTAGAACCACATCCACATGAATGTGCATTTTCAACATTTTTTACCATTTTAATACTCCTATCAAGTCCAAGTTGAAGGTTAATTTACCCCCGAGTATAACCAATAGAAGAAAAATGTAAAGAAGAAAGAAAATATACCAACTTCCAATTGCAATTTCCCCTTGACTCAAAAATATATTCTTTTATAGTAAAATTAAAAGAAGGAAATTAAAAATGATAAAAAATATAAAATTACCTGAAAGTAGTGGTGAAGGTCTTGGAAAAGGATTTCAAGCGATAGGAACTGGAATTGGAAATATATTAAATATACCACCATATATAGCTAAAAAGATAATAGACGGAAGTTGTTGTATTGCATCTCCCCTAATGGAAAAACAAACTCAAAAAGCAAATATAATCAAAAATTTAACTTTATTAGAAACAATACAATTAAGAGAAAATGAAAACTTAAATAAATTTGCACTTAAAACAATAAAAAAACTATCTGAAAAACCTAAAAATGAATTACCTGAGAAAATAACAGATACAGATAATACTATTAGAATAATGAACCTAGCAAAAGAAACCTCTGATGAAGATTTTTTAGATTTCTGGGCAAAATTATGTTCCGAGGAATTCTGCAAACCAAATAGTCTAAGTAAAAAAACATTAAATTTAATCTCAAATCTAGATAAAAAAACAGCTCAAACTTTTGAAAAAATTCTTAAATATTGTGATATAGAAAGTGGAATACTTTTTACAGGACATATACAAAGTGGAGTTTTTATGAATGATGAAAGTATGGCATCAATAAACGATCTAGATACTCTAAAAGAATATGGACTCATAATGGAAAATAAATTAATAGCATATTCAGAAAATGAAAAATTATTTAAATTAGATTTTAAAAATTTTAAAGCTATTTTTCATTCAAAAACAGTTTTTCCATACTCATTATATTTAACAAGTTCTGGTCTTGAAATACAAAAAATACTCAAAATATACCCTAATAAATATGATATTAAAAAAATTTATGAAAATATATTAAAAGCAAAAAGTAAAAACTTTATTTTTAATGACAAAAAGTACCGCAATATAAATATTATTAATAATGATTATGTTAAAATTATAACAAACAATGGAGAAATAATATTACCTGAAAATTCAAAATCAGAAAATATTAATGATTATATAAAAAGGACTATAAAATATATTGAAGAGAATTTAAATAAATAATTTTTTTCAAGTATTTTGTGCGGAGGGAAGCAAAAATGTTTTTCAGATTTGGTATCGTGTATAGGTAATACATGATCGCCAAAGATTAAAAGCATTTCTTGCACACATTCCGTGCAAAAGACGCCTTAAAAAAGAAAAAACCGGGTAATTAGTCCGGTTTTTTTCTTAATATAAAACATATAGTTATTGATGATTCATTCCTTAATAGCGTCCTTATCTTCCAAAAGTAAAAACATCAACAAATTATATAAGATAATCTTCGAAATACACGTCTTCTGTAGTAATTAGCTACGACTTATATTTCACATCAAAAATCATTACACCAGTTTAATATACAAATAGACCCCGTTGCTCTTAAAAAAACTGTAATTGCAATTTTAATAAAAGAACAAAATCCATAAATAAACTAAACATCCCCAACGTATCTAAACTATACTAGCTCAATTTTTCCGAAATCTCACCTTATACCATAAGCCGAAGTCCCATTAAAACCAAGCTAACATAATAAAAATAAACCTTCGATCCATTATGTTTTAAGCTTTCTTCCAACAATACGATATCAATAATAAACTAATAATAAGAATACATTTCTTTTTTTTAGTTGATTAGTAAATTACTCTAATCTTAATATATAGGAAATCTCTCCAAAGCAGGTAATTAGCCTACCTCTTCAACTCTCTCCCTCATAAAGTATGTGCATTGTCTAGCACACAAAGATTGTGTTCACATATTAATGATAGTATTTCTCTGACTATCACGAGTTCATTATAACATAATCTTAAAATTTTGCCAAGCAAAAAAGATTTAGCAAAAACAACTTCTTAATGAATTTAAGAGAAAATAAGGACTTTAATTCAAATAAACATTTGAAATGTATAGACTTCCAACCACTAAAAAACTTTTATAAAAAAGAAATTCTTTTAGTACAATAACTAAATTTTCAAGTATTTTAATTTAGTAGATTGTAAAGCAAGAAGAAATTTTGAGGGCGTGTACATATTAGTACATAACCGAATAAATTTACTTCTTAGATTTGCAATATAATATTTAAAAGACGCCGAAAATTATCTTTTAAATACTGTGCAGAACTCTAATATAAAATGTGAGAATAATAAATCTACAGGCTGAGCGGGAGATCCACCCTCTTTAAACTTCATATCCAACGCTTGGAACTTATCTAAAGCCTTCAAGGCCTTCCTAGTATTCCAACCACCGATATACTTCTTATAAAAAGGAACTACCTTCCAAAACATGATACCATTCTTCTTCAAAGCAGAATCCACATCCGTACCTCCTTCAATAGCAGCACAAATAGAATAAATCTTTTTAAAGTGAAATTGTAACGATCTCAAAATCATAACAGTATTCTCACCCTCTTCTAACAACCTTTGAAAAGCAACTGAAGCCTCCATAGCATCAAACTTAGTCATCGCCATAGTAATATTCTCTATACCCAACGCAGAAGAATCTCCAACACACTTACGTGCATCGTCCAAAGTCACTTCCTTCTTATCACCAACGTAAAGAACTAACTTCTGCAACTCAGACATAGTAGACAATTTATCCTGCCCTAAATTCTCCTTAAGATAATCCAAAACGTCTTTACTAACCTTAACGCCTTCAGCTTGGAAAAACTGCTTCATACCTACTGCAGTAGTACCATCATCTAAATAACAACCTATAGACAACAAATCTTTCTTCTTAGCATTCTCAAAAAACTTTCTCAAAGAAGATGAAGTTTCTAATTCAGCGGCAGACACAACTATAAACGCATCATTCGCATTAAACGCCGTAATAGCATCTTTCAATGCATCGGTTAATCTATTACCTGCCCACTTAATACGTATAAGCTTTCTGCCACCAAGCAATGTCATACCTTGAACATTATCAAACAATAATGACTTATCTCTTTGTATCTCTTCCGGAGTCAAATCAAACACAGTAAAAGAATCTGTTAAATCATCAACAACAGATTTAGACGCCTTCTCAAACAATTCCGAAACAAGCCCTCTATCCTCTCCATAGAATAAAACGGCCTTCACACCTTTAAAGGAATCATCTAAATATTGAACTACATCTCTAACATACTTTTTCATTTACTACTTCTCTTCTTTCTTTATCTTATTCACATCGTCCACACACAACCAAGCACATGCATTTCCGAAACCAGTCTTATCTATATCAAAAGGCTCTACCCTCTTAGCATTCTTAAACGCTACCAAGATACAATAATTTTTGAATGCAGCATAAGCATCAAACCCATCTACATCTTGTATACAAATTTTATCACCATATTTTTCTAATATCAAATTAGAATCAAACTCTTTAACATCTTCATCAAAATTAAACAATCCTACATCTAAATTCCTAGAAAAATAAATTACATTTTCAACTTCTGCAACTGCTGTAACAAAATCACCTGCATCTTTGAAATAAATCACTTCTCCAGATTTTATCTTTCCCCAAGGAGAAATCTTATTAACATACCATCTAGACTCTATAGATTTTTCACCTGACAAAATCTTATCTATAAGCTTCCATTTTTTATTCATTATAGCGATATGTTGCATAATAACATTCCTTTAGTTTCTCAAAATCTAACCTCTTTTTAAATTCCAACCAAAAGTTTTGGTAATTTTGCTTTAGATGGAAACAAAAATGATTTTTAGATAAAGTATCGTGTATAATTAATACTCGATCGCTTTAGATAAAAATTATTTCTTGCGATCAGATAAAGTGAAATCCCCAAAATCTATTTTTTTAGATATAGTATAATCCTCTTGTAAAGTTCGTCAGCCACACTATTCATCAACTGCTTTTTAACATAATCTTTAGACACTTCCGATGCATAAACATTATCAAGAATATTGAAGTTAGAATAATCTACAACAGTACCTTCAGAAAGAACATTTCCATCCATATCTTTTAACTTAAATCTAACAACAACTTTCAAAGAACCAATAGAAGCAGAACCATCTTTTTTAATACCTCTTCTTATTGTCCTAGGATCTTCCATTTTCATTTCTAATGAATACTTTTTAGTTTCATTTTCACCCTGTGGCGCCAACAACAATTTAAGGTTATTTCTCAACATAATCCCATACTTACTTTCTTTAGTTTTAACAGGCTTAACAACTATAGAAGAAGTCTCTTTCACCAAACTCATTTCTTCCTTAGAACCTACCTTAACATCATTCTTATACAAAGACGAATAACCACAGCCTTGCACCAAGAAAAGAATCATAAAACAAACACTTAACCAACCTTTTTGAATCATAACTTCACCCTCTTTTTATTTATTTTCTCTATATATTTATCATCTATCTTCAACAAATATTTATCCTTTTCAGGATGTTTATCCCAAAATTCTTTCTTACTTTCTTTTTCAGAATTCCAAGAGCTTTCAACCTTTTTCAATTCAGACAAATCAACCTTAGATAAATACAAATTTAAATTTCTTCTCTTATAATAATCTAAAGGACTTACAACTTCAATCACTTCTTTTATTCTAACAGATTTTTCAGATACATATTCAGAATCATTAACTTTATCCATACCACAAGAATCGACCTTGTAAATATACATTTTATCTCCTGTTAATTCAAAAGAAGAAATAATAAAAATATCACTATCAAAAAACGATGACTTAGAATGAATTGACTTTCTAAAAGCAAATTTCTCAGCCAAATCTCTAATCGGAGTAGCACAAACTCTATTCTTAAATCCTTCTCTTTTCCAATTATTAGTATTATTAGGTTTTAAAAAGTCACCAACTTTTAACTTAAATCTACTTCCATGATACAAATCAACAATATTCTCTCTTTTAATTCCATACATACCAAATAAACATTTAAATCTAAATTTATTTTTCAATGTAAATCTAATTCCACCTAATTCGAAAATCATTTGTTTTTTATGCTTTCTAAACCAAATAGATGGGAAAGTTATACCGACTACAAACCAAGCAAACCAAATACGAAAATAAACTTGCTTAAAGTTCATAGAGATAAAACCTTTAACCCTCTCTTCATTATGATTTTCATCATTAATTTGAGAGTTAATAAAAGTTTCATTCCCTATACCTATTTCAGTATAAACTTCTTTACCCATTTTATTTTCCTACTAGGTAAAATTAATATTTTTTCGGTTTCTTATACCTAAGCGCAAATAAACAAGTATTTTGGTTCAAGGAAGTCAAAGTAGATTTTAATTTTTGGGAGTTTACAAATTAGTAAATGACCAAAAATTTATAATTGATACTTTGGCTTAAATTGAGCCAAAAGACGAAGTTTATTTTTTCCAACCATACTCCAAATATTTAACCCCACTCATCAATGATTGTAGAGCTAACAATTGAAATTCTATCATATCCTTAGGAAGCTTATCGAAATTATACCAATCAACATTTGATATGTTACCATCCCACTTATCACAAACAAAAAATAGATCAAAACTTTCTCCATTTTTTCCTGATCTATGCATAGTCAATGGCTCATATAAATTATCAACTGAAACATTAATTTTCAAACTATCTTCAACTTTTCTAACCACAGCTTCTCTAGCAGTCTCACCACCTTCAATATTAGATAAAAGAAAACCTTTATCTCCTTTAGGAAATCCAACCTTATCATCTTTAACTAATATCACATAAGCTGACGAAGCCGTTTTAAATCTTTCTTTAGACATACAGTCCTCCTTTTTACTTAATAACAAAGTTCACCATCTTACCAGGAACAACTATCACTTTCACAATATCTTTTCCTTCGATAAACTTTTGAACATTATCCGAAGCTAATGCTAACTTTTCCATTTCATCTTTACTAGCGTCAGCAGCAATAGAAATCACATCTCTCTTCTTACCATTAACCGACACAGCAATAGAAACCGTACTTTCAACTAACTTACTTTCATCATACGATGGCCACGCTTCAAACACAAGGAAATTATCACCACCTAACTTCTCCCAAATCTCTTCAGAAATATGAGGAGCAACTGGGTTAAGCACCTTTACAAAACCCTTCATAAAATCAGCAGAAATATCACCCTCGCTTGGCAACGCATTCAAACACTCCATAAGAGATGAAACAACTGTATTAAATCTTTGAGTATCTATTCTTTCACCAACTTCCTTAATAGATCTATGCAACGCTTTTTCTTCAACTTCATTCATAGGTCTATCTTCAGTTCTATCAGCATATCTCCAAACCTTTTGTAAAAATCTGTGAACACCAATCATAGAAGAAGTGTTCCAAGGAACATCATCCGCGAACGGAGCAATAAACGCTTCATAAGCTCTTAAAGTATCTGCACCATATTCACCAACAATATCATCTGGATTTACTACATTACCTTTAGACTTAGACATCTTTTGACCATCTTCACCACCGATAAGCCCTTGAGAAATTCTACTAGAAAAAGGTTCATCATATGAAACTATACCAGCATCATATAGAGCCTTATGCCAGAACCTAGCATATAACAAATGTCTTGTAGTATGTTCTTGACCACCACAATATAAATCAACTTGTCCCCAATAATTAACCTTATCCTGAGCTGCAAACTCTTCAGAATTATTAGCATCCATATATCTCAAGTAATACCAAGACGAACCAGCCCAGTTAGGCATAGTATCTGTCTCTCTAGTAGCAGCTCCACCACAAACAGGACATTTACAGTTAACCCATTCTTCAGCTCTAGCTAAAGGAGCATCACCTTCATCAGTAGGTAAATAGTTATCAATATGAGGTAACTCTAATGGCAATTCACTTTCTGGTAAAGCAACCCAACCTGCATTTTCTCTGCCTTCAGCTTCATGAACTTTCTTACAAGTCTCACAATAAACCATAGGAACTGGTTCTCCCCAATATCTTTGACGAGAGAACAACCAATCTTTCATTTTATAGTTAACAGCTTTTTCACCACAAGAATTCTCTTCACAGAATTTAATAGCGGAATTAATAGAATCTTGTTTTCCAAGTCCATCCATAAAACCAGAATTAATATGCTTACCATCTCCTGCATAAGCTTCTACTTCTATATCTCCACCTTCGATAACTTGAACAATTTCACATCCAAACTTCTTAGCAAATTCATAATCTCTTTGATCATGAGCAGGAACTGCCATAACAGCACCAGTACCATAACCCATCATAACATAATCCGAAACAAAAATAGGAACTTCTTTTCCATTAAATGGATTGATAGCAAAAACTCCCTCAAGCTTCACACCTGATTTCTCTTTACCTTCCATTCTTTCCATCTCAGTCTTCTTATTAGAAGCTACTTTATACGCTTCAACATCTGAATAATTAGAAATCTCTCCTGAGAATTTTTCCAACATAGGATGCTCAGGTGCAACAACCATAAAACTCACACCAAAAATAGTATCAGGTCTTGTTGTAAACACAGTTAACTTATCATCACCAGCACTCAATTTAAAATCAACATTAGCACCAACAGATTTACCAATCCAATTGATTTGTTGCTTTTTAATATTGTCTGTATAATCCACATGATCTAAACCATCGATTAACTTTTGAGAGTAATCTTTCATTCTCAAAGTCCATTGAGACTTAGTCTTTTGAATAACATCACCACCGCAACGTTCACATTTACCCTTCTCCAATTCTTCATTAGTCAAAGCAAGTTTACAAGCAGGACACCAATTCATAGTATCTTCCGCTTTATAAGCCAAACCTTGTTTAAAGAATTGCAAGAACATCCATTGCGTCCATTTATAATATCCTGTACGAGAAGTAGCAATTTCCCTACTCCAATCAAATGACAAACCTAAATTCTCTAATTGCTTCTTATAAGTAGAACAATTCTCTTCTGTAATCTCTCTTGGGTGACCACCTGTCTTAATAGCATACTGCTCTGCTTGCATACCAAAAGAATCAAATCCCATAGGAAATAAAACATTCTTCCCTTCCATTCTTTTTTTACGAGCAACAACATCCATAGCAGTATAAGGTCTAACATGACCTACGTGCAAACCAGAACCTGAAGGAAAAGGAAATTCGAGTAAGCAATAAAACTTTTCTTTATCAGCAATTTCTTTAACTTCAAAAGATTTTGCTTCAGACCATTTTTTCTGCCATTTTTTCTCGATATCATTAAAATTATATTCCATTTCACATTTTCCCTTCAATAAAACTAAAATTATTATTTTGAATATCAAAAATTTTAATAAAAACTATTGCATTTTACAAGCTTTTTATGTAAAATATAACTACAAAAATTTAAAACATTGATTCGTGAAATTCAAATAATCGTTTTAAAACAAGAGGAAAGACATAAAATATGAAAAGAATCGCTAACAAAATTAAACACCATTCAAAGAAACATATTCAAAAAGCAAAAGAACTAAAACCCGAAAAAGTAGTTATTTTAATCTTAATTATGACAGTAATCTGGTTTTTAGGTGCATTCACAATAACTCAAATAAAATTATTATCAGCTAAAAGTGATGATAACTCTGAAAAACTTCCAAGTGTAGAAGTAGAAACTGCTGCAAGAGAAGAGATCTTATCTGAGATAACTATCTACGGGCAAGCAGAAGCTGGTAAAAAAGTTCCTCTTAAAGCTAGAACAGACGGTTATGTTACAGAAAAAACAATCGACCAAGGTAATATAGTTAAAAAAGGTAATACTCTTATCAAACTTTCAAACGACGATAGAACTATCAGATTAAAAAGTGCTGAATCTACTTTGGAACAAGCAAAGGTAGTTTACGAAAGTACTAAAGAACTTTTCAAAAGTGGTCTATCTTCTAAAAACGAACTTAAACAAGCCGAAGCAAATCTTAACGCAGCGAAATCTGGTTATAAGTCTACGACTTTAGATATCTCCTACTCAAACATTAAAGCTCCTTTCGATGGTTTTTTTGACAGCTTAGATGTTGAGATTGGAGATTTTGTTAAAAACGGAGACGTACTAGGAACTATAGTTAAATTAGACAACGTAAAAGTAAGCATCTCATTACCTGAAAAATACATCAACCAAGTTAAAAAAGGTAGCGAAGCCAGAATCGAATTACTATCTGGTTACGAAACTAAAGGTAAAGTAACTTATATTTCTTCAGTAGCCGATGCTCAAACAAGAACTTTCAAAGTTGAAATATTAATCAAAAATAAAGATGGTCAAATCAACGACGGAATGACAGCAAAAGTATTCTTCCCTCTAAGCAGAGAAAAAGCTACTAAAATTTCTAAACTTTCAGCAATTACTTTCAACGACAAAGGTATCGTTGGTCTTAAAACAGTAAACGCAGAAGGTATCGTAGAATTCAACGCTATCAAACTTCTAAAACAAAATAAAGAAGCTATCTGGGTTTCAGGGCTTAAAAAAGATAGTAAAGTTATTATCAGCGGACAAGAATACGTTAAAGAAGGCGCAAAAGTAAACGCTGTAGAAAATAAATAACTTTAAGAAATAAGTATAATAGAAACGCAAATCTCCTATTATACTCTGTCGTTCCTATGTTAGCTCTCACAACTCAGCATTCGTAGGAACGACAACTTAGACAAAACTTCATCAAGTAATCTTTTCACATAAAGTTTTATATAGTTTACTTTAGATAGAAGCAAAAATCAAAGGAAAATAAATTGAAATTAATAATCTGGGACCTAGACGGAGTAATAATAGATTCAGTTGAAGTCGTTAAAAAATTTATGACAGACATATTTAACCAATACGGCAAAGACCCTTCTGGATTAAAAGATTTAAAACATGGTAACATAAACGATTTCTATAACGAGTTTCTTAAAACTCCATCGGAGAACCAAAAAGAAATATCTATAGAAAAATTTACAGAACTAGTTCGCACACACCCTATGAATAAAATCTGTGACGAAATGGTGAAAAAAGAAACTTTAGATTTCATTAAGGAAACTTATAAAGAAGGTTACATTCATGCCATAGCAACAAACACTAGACATGAAAGAGTTCACAAAGGAGTTAAAAACTTAGAAATAGAACACCTATTTAAATATATAATAAGTAGCTGTGACGTAGAAGAACCAAAACCTGCTCCAGACATGATATTAAAAATATTAGAAGAGCTTGATATAAAACCTGAAGAAGCCATATTCGTAGACGACAGTGATGAAGCTATAAAAGCTGGAATAGAAGCAGGAACTAAAACTCTTCTTCTAACAAATAAAATAGAAGACATAGACGGAAGTATTAAAGAAAAAATAACTTTAATAACTAACGACATAAAAGACCTAAAAAAAATTTAAATTTAAAAATATTGCAAAGGAAATTAAAGAATGCTTAAAACAATCTTCAAAAAATATAAAACTGCAATAGCAATATTCATCCTGCTAATAGTATCAGGAGCTATGAAATACATAAACATTCAAAAAGAAGCATTCCCTGATGTTTCTGTTGCGAATATATTTACAACAGTTTCTCTAAGAGGTCTATCTCCTTCTGATGGTATCAGGCTTATAGCAAAACCAATTGAAGAAGAACTAAAATCAGTAAAAGGTATCGATGAAATAAAATCCGACTGTTATCAAAACTTCTGCCAAGTTCAAGCAGAATTCGTTGCAGGTTGGGACTCATCTAAAGCATTAAGCGACGTAAAAGACGCAGTAGATATGGCGAAACCTGACTTCCCTTCAGATGCAGAAGAACCTGTAATTAAGGAATTTTCTACATCTGAGTTCGCCATAATTAACGTTAATATAGCTGGAGACATTCCAGAAAGAACACTTCTATCAGTTGGAAAAAAACTTCAAACTCAACTTGAAGCAATCAACGGAGTTTCTGAAGTAGAAATGGGTGGTGATAGAGACGACCAAGTAGACATAATCATTGATCCTGCTAAAATGCTTTCTCATAACATATCTGTAGCAGAACTAAGCAACCTATTCAATAGATCAAATACTATTATCCCAGCTGGTAATATCAATTCTGAAATAGGTTCATTCCCTGTACAAATTCCAGGTCTTATAGAAAATATTAAAGACATCTTAGATATGCCTATCAAAACTAGTGGCGACTCTGTAATTAAAGTTCAAGACATCGCTGATGTTTACAAAACATATGAAGACGCTGAAGAATATGTTTCTCTAAACGGTAAAAGCGTTATAACTCTAGAAGTTAAAAAACTATCAACAGGAAACATTCTAGACGTTATCGACGAAGCTAAAGTTATAACAGCTAAATTCAAACAAAGTCTTCCAGAAACTGTTAGCATATTCTATACTGCTGACTCTTCTAAAAACGTAAGAGATGATTTAAGAGACTTAGAAAATTCAGTAATCCTAGCAATACTTCTAGTTCTTTGTGTAGTTATCCTAATGCTTGGTATTAGATCAGGCTTCCTAGTTGGTATATCTATCCCAGGTTCATTCCTAATGGGTATCCTTCTAATAGGATTTACTGGCTTCACAATGAACATGATGGTTCTATTTGGACTTATCCTATCAGTAGGTATGCTTGTGGATGGAGCAATCGTTGTAACAGAATACGCCGACAGAAAACTTGCTCAAGGAGCTACTAGAAAAGAAGCTTACTATGAAGCATCTAGCAGAATGGCTCTACCAATCATATCATCAACAGCGACAACAATAGCAGCATTCTCACCATTACTATTCTGGCCTGGTATCGTTGGTAAATTCATGAGATATATGCCTATCGCTCTTGTATGCGTTCTTATATCTTCACTTTTCGTAGCATTAATATTCATACCTGTAATTGGTGCTTACACAGGAAAAGAACCTAAGAAAAAAAATAAGAATGAAGTTTCAGAAATTGAAAAAGAAATCCAACACATCGAAAACGGAGAATATAGCAAACTTAAAGGCTATAATAAAACTTACTACAACATCATAACTTGGGCATTAGAAAGACCTAAAAAAATAATATGGAGTTGTGTAGCTATCATGTTCTTCTCATTCTTTGCCTTTGGAAAAAGTCAATTAGGAACTATATTCTTCCCTGACACAGAGCCGAACTTCGTATATCTAAATATACACGCCTTAGGAAACCTTTCTGCAGAAGAAGAAAGAGACATTATCAGATCAGTAGAAAAAGAAATTAAAGGACAAGAAGGTATAAAAACTATCTACACTCGTTCTGGTGCAAGAACACAAAACTCATCAGAAGATGTTGTTGGTTATCTTCAACTAGAACTAAAAGATTGGAAAGAAAGAATCACTGCTGATGAAATCATACACAACATCAGAAGAGACCTTAAAGAATTCCCTGGTATAGAAATAGAAATTCTTAAAGAAGAACACGGACCTAGCCAAGGTAAACCTCTTCAAATAGAAATTTCTTCTGAAACAGATAATTTCGAAGATCTAAAAACTGCCGTTAAGCACGTTAAAAAAGGTGTTGAAAGCATAGAAGGTTTCATCGATACTGAAGATACTGCTCCACTTCCTGGTATCCAATGGGAATTTGAAATCGACAGAGCTCAAGCACTAAAATATAACTTAGACATAAGCTCTATCGGACAAACTATCCAACTTATAACACAAGGTGCTAGACTAACATCTTACAGACCATCTGACACAGATGATGAAGTTTGGATCGTATTAAGATACCCTGAAGCGTTCAGAAAAATAACTGAATTAGATAACATTCAAATTCCAACAGAAAGTGGTAACCTACCTATTTCAAACTTTGTAAAAATCAAAGCTAAAGAAAAAGTAGGTAATATCAGAAGGATTAATAAAAATACTGTTATGGAAGTAAGATCTGAAGTTAAACCAGATTACCAACTTTCAAAACTACTTCCTGAAGTAAAAGAATGGATTAAAAACAATCCTGTTCCTGTAGAAGGAATAAACATAAAATTCAGAGGTGAATTCGAAGATACAAACGAAGCAATGAGTTTCCTTGCAATAGCATTCCTAAATGCAGTATTCATTATGGGTATCATTCTTCTAACTCAATTTAACAATTTCTACTATGTTGGATTGATATTATCTGCGATCGTTCTTTCTATCACAGGTGTTATGCTTGGATTAGTAATGACATTAAGTCCATTTACTATCATCATGACAGGAATTGCCATAGTATCTCTGGCTGGTATAGTTGTTAACAACAACATCGTTCTTATTGATACATTCGCAGAAATAAGAGAGCACATATCAGATAAAAGAGAAGCTGTTATAAGAACAGGTGTACTAAGACTTAGACCAGTTATATTAACAACAATAACTACAATCCTAGGACTAGTACCAATGGCTCTAAGACTTAACATTGATTTCTTCAGTGGAGCAATAATAATGGGTGGACCATCAATGGATATGTGGAGTAAATTCTCTAGATCAGTTATCTTTGGTTTATCATTCGCAACAATACTTACATTAGTATTCACACCATGTATGCTTTACCTAGGTGAATTAAAAGCCGAAAGAAAAGCTAAGAAAAAATCAAATAAGAAATAAAAATAATCCTCGGAATTTTCCGAGGATCTTTCTTTCCAAATAAAAAAGCTCCCTAATTAGGAGCTTTAATTTTTTATGCAATTGTCTTTTGACCTTTCTCTCTATATATTCTCTTACGCTGCTTTTTCTTTTCTTCCATTCTGATAACTTCTTCTTCCTCTTCCATGTCTTGAACATTAGCTGGGACAGCATAATCATCATAATTACCAGTAAGCTCTGCCAACTCTGGACCAGATGCATTATCGGCTGTAGAAGTATTCCATCCAGAAGGTAAATAACGCTCTGCATCTATCTCTTCTCTCTTAACTCTTGATGCCTCTTCTTCTGCAATTTTCTTTCTAGCATGCTTATCAGCTCGTTTACCTATCTTCTTTAAAATCTTATCTTCTCTTTCCTTTTTAAGATCAGGATCAACCATTTCATCCATTGCTTCTTCCGAGAAAACACTATATTGTTTAGGAGCCTGTTTAATCTTTTTATCTAAAGATTTTTTAGCTTCCTCCAAGTCACCCATCAACATATCTTCTTCAGTTATTTCAGGAATTAAATTTTCAGGGTTTTCTAACTCATCTTTTTTAATACTCAAAAAGTTTTCATATGTTCCATAAAAATCTCTATTAGCAATAAACTCTTTTTTAAACTCAACTATTTCATCAAATAATTTAACATTTCTATCTTTTAAATCATCCAAATGATGTTTTAACTTTTTACCTGCTAACCTAACAAAACCTTTTTCTTCATCTTTATAAGCAATACTCTTTTTCTTTCCATATAAAGATCTCAATAAAAGTTCTTCATCATCATATAAAACCGAAGAACTCAAATTCTCAACAGTTTTCATAACATTATTATCTGTTAAATGAGGCTTAGAATACAAAGAACCAACATAATCTGGATTTATTTCTTCATCATAATCGTTGTAAGTTTCTACTCCATAATTCATATTATTTGAATGAAGCAAATTATTATAAGCATTAATAAAAACTTGATGATCAAAATTATTACTATCTAAAGGTACTCTTGCTCTATATCCTTGCAATCTATGGTTTTTAATAGAAAAACCATTTTTGTTACCTCTGCCCTCTACATCATTTTCCGAATTATAGAACTTAGTTTTAAAAGCAACTTCCTCAGATAATTCTTTCATATTCTCAAAATAATTAACTGTCTTACCATTTTTATCATTAAAATAAAATCTAGCATCAACAACTAAAGTCTCTTTCTTTTTAAAAACTTTTCCATAATACTCATGAGTATCTCTAAGAAAAGCACCATTATAAGATATTATAAAACCCTTTTCATTAAGCACAACATTATTTAAATCTGCAAATATTATATGATCAGCATCTTCAGTTTCATAAACTATTTCTTCTCTAAAAGAGGTCTCTGAATTTATAAAATTATCGCTAGAATACACATTAAGATTATCACTAATCCTAACACCATTTTCTTTCCAAACTTTCATCAAGAAAAATAAGTCACTTGCATTCTTTGATAATGCCATATCTAGTACCTCCAAACTACAATTTGATCTATATATATTATAGGCGTAAGAGGGGATTCTGTCAATGAGAAAATAAAAATCAACACATCAAAAAACTCTAAAACAAAGCGTCTACAAAAGGTAGACGCTCCATTCAGTAGTAAGATTTAATTCTTAAAAGTTACTTTGTAACAATAATTTCTTCCACTTCTTTTTCAACTGGTTCTAAATCAAGATCCACGACTTCATCTTTTGATGATCTAATTTTAGCTTCGATTTCATCCATAACCTTAGGATTATCTAATAAGAATTGCTTAGCATTTTCTCTACCTTGACCAATCTTATCACCATTATAAGAGAACCATGATCCAGCTTTTTCAACAAATCCTAACTTAACACCAAAGTCAATAATTTCACCTACTTTAGAAATACCTTGATTATACATAATATCGAACTCAACAACCTTAAACGGAGGTGACACTTTATTCTTCACAATCTTCACCCTAGTTTGGTTACCAATAACATCTTCCTTATCTTTAATAGCACCAACTCTTCTAATATCCATTCTAACAGAAGAATAGAATTTTAGAGCGTTTCCACCAGTAGTAGTTTCTGGGTTACCAAACATAACACCAATCTTCATTCTGATTTGGTTAATAAAGATAACTAAACAGTTTGATCTAGAAACGATAGATGTTAATTTTCTTAAAGCTTGAGACATAAGTCTTGCTTGTAAACCAACATGAGAATCTCCCATTTCACCTTCAATTTCAGCCTTTGGTACAAGCGCTGCAACAGAGTCAACCACAACCACATCAATAGCACCTGATTTAACAAGAGTTTCTGTAATTTCTAAAGCTTGTTCTCCTGTATCTGGTTGAGATAAAATCAACTCATCAGTATTAATACCAATTTTTCTTGCATAAGCAGGATCCAAAGCGTGCTCAGCATCAACAAATGCACAAGTACCACCTGTTTTTTGAGCTTCAGCAATTGCATGTAAAGTCAATGTTGTTTTACCTGATGACTCTGGTCCATAAATTTCAATAATTCTTCCTTTTGGTAAACCACCAATTCCCAAAGCTAAGTCAAGACCTATAGAACCTGTAGAAATTGCTTCCACATCCATAGCTGTATTCTTACCTAAAGTCATAATAGAACCTTTACCAAACGACTTTTCAATTTGAGCTAACGCAGCATCCAATGCTTTCTTTTTATCAGACATTAATATTCTCCTTTTTTAAACTTCCTTTTATCTTCCTTCTGAAGACACGATATCCTATTTTTTCGCAAAAATAAACACCTCATTAAAATTCTACTCTAGTATAAATAAAACAGATTTTTTATCCACACAAAATAAATTTCAATGATTTATTTAAGCAAATATATTTAAAATTTAGTGATAAGACCTTAACAGCATAGCAAGAACACCTTGCACCTTAACTCTATTAGGTTCTAAAACTCTCTCATCATATTCTGGATTAGCAGGTATCAATCTAACTTTTCCATCTTTATTCTTCATATATTTTAAAGTAACTTCTTCATTATCAATTAAAGCAACTACAATTTCACCTTCTCTAGCATTTGAAGTATCTTTAATAATAACTCTGTCTCCATCATGAATACCAGCTTCAATCATAGAGTCACCTTCAACTTTAAGAGCATAAAAATTACCAGCCCCAACCATTGAAGAAGAAACTTGAACCATATCTTCACCATTACCTTTAATAGCTTCAATTGGCGTACCAGCAGCAATCTTTCCATACACTGGAACATTAATCATATCATTAGCAATTTCCACTGGTTCTAAAGAATCTTTCCCTTCATTAAAAAATGGTGGATATTTCAAAATCTCAACAGCTCTTGCTCTATTAGGAATAGTTCTAATAAAACCTCTATCTTGCAAGCCTTTCATTAACAAGAATATGCCTGATTTAGATTTCAAACCAATAGCTTCTCTCATTTCATCAAATGAAGGCGCTAAGCCATCATGCTCAGAAATATAAGAGTCTAAATATTTAAATAAATCCATTTGTCTTTTAGTTAACATCGCCACCTCCCTATTCAGAACGAATCGTTTTAACCTTATAAAAATATTCTACCTATGTTCTTAGAACAAGTCAAGAACAAATTTACTAAAAGTTGAAAAAAACGTAAATATTAAAATATCCGTCAATTAAAAGATGTGCTAGAAAAAACATACATATAAAAAGTTGTAAAAGAGGTTGATTATAAAATTATTTTATATTAAAATTAGTATTGACATTTCGGATACTTTATATTATTTTATACAAGATTTCGAAAGAAAGTCTAACATGGTGGGTGTCGCTCAGTTGGTAGAGCACCAGTTTGTGGTACTGGTTGTCGCGGGTTCAATCCCCGTCACTCACCCCATTTAAAATTAGGAATTGTCCCTTCAGGGGCAATTTTTCATTTTAAATAGGTAGATTTACTGAATTTAACCACGAATGAAATGAGCCAGTTCAAAAAAAGTTAGTTTTCACGAAGATTTATCAAAGTGAAAACTTTTACGTTTTACTGAAAGTAAATGTTTGTTTTACAAACATGCTGCGTCAGAACCCCCGTCACTTAAACAACTTACCTATCACTTCAAAAAATAGTTTCATTCAAAATTCCCAAATCCCCCATATTTCAAAAAACAAATAAAGAAAAGGAGCTTCTCTACGAAACTCCCCTTCTCCTCTCTCCGATTTCAATGAACTATTATTCTTGACCTTTGAATATAGCACCCCAAGCATCATCGCCTGTACCAGCTACACCATCTTTACCACCAATAACAGTCTTAGTCTTTTCCATCATAAATGATTTAGGAGTAACAACCTCTTGTCCATCCTTACCATCTTTATAGAAAGTAAGATCTTGCATATTAACAGTTATCCCTCTTCTTTTATCTAAAGAATCACAATTTCCATCCTTACAATATTTAACTTCACTGTAAATATTTAATTTATTATCTTCAATTAAACTTTCACCATCAATCCCATATCTAGTATCATTGGTATAAAGATATGAAATATAGTTACCCCAATTATCTGGATAAAACAGTTCACCACATCCATCTGATACATCTTCTACACCATCAACATTTTTAATTAAATCAACTGTGAAATTTTCTGTTTTATTAGAGCCACCTTTACTACCTCCACCAACAACAGACCAAGATCCAAAATTTCCAAGACCTCCTGCATTTTTCTTAGATTTAGAAACACTCTTATCCTTACATTCTAAAGCTATACCAGGGAAAACCATATATTCACTTTTAAAGTTCTCTGAATTAGTTTCACTCGTAGATTTTCTTCCACCTGCAAAGCCACCTAAAATACCGCCACTTTTTCTTTTATTTTTAGTATATGATGATGAAGCTTTCAACATAGCTTTCACAAAACAGAATTGATTTTCAAAGAACCCGCCACTTTCTTCACATGATTGCTCTAACATATCTGTATAAACTTGACCAATATTACCAGCAATAATATCTATAGCCATTTTTTGATACTCTTGATCGTTAAGAGTTCTTAACCATTCTTGTAAATAAGGAGAAACTCTATCTTTATTCACAGTTCTAGCAATATTCTCCACACAGATTTTATATTCAGGATAACACATCATACCACCTGAAAGTAATTTCTCAGCCTTAGGACCATTAAAGTCTACACAACCAGAATAAGCTCCACCGTAAACATCATCTGTTCCACAAGATAAACTCATACAATCATTAAAAGTTTCAGTACAAGATTTAAAGAACGAATTTTGCATTTGAGCAATTTCATTATTCAACTCAGCTTCTTCCGTCAAATTAGCCAATTCTTTTTTCTTTAACTCAGCTTCAATTTCTTTAGATCTAGCTACCAACTTAGCTTGAACAGAAGATTTCATTTCTAATCTATGAGATTGCAAAGCAATTTCATATTGATCACAAGACTTCTTAGGAGTCATATAATTTTCATCAACTAACTCACCAGTAAAATCATAGAACTTTTTGCCAGCATTTTTATCTATCCAACAATATTCAGTATCAGCATCCCAAGTATGACCTTTATCCTTACATTGTTTTTCTTTATCTTCTTCCCATTTACCAAACTTATAGTAATTTTGAACATTACTTAACATTTCAGAATCTTGACACTCATCTTCACTCAAAATATCAATCTTTTCAGCCAAATAAGATAAACCCAAACCAGAACCAGTCATAACAGAAGATAACAATCTTTTCTTTTTCAACTCATCAACTGATTTACCAGACATACAAATTTCATGAGCAGTAGCATATTCACCAGCAGCATCCAACGCAAAAGATGGAGGAGCTACAGTAACAGCAAAACCATAATCTGTATCTTTACCATTTTTATCTTTAGCAGACTTCTTAGCACCTTCAACATTCACACCTAAATCTTGAAGAATACCACTACTAAAATTAGCAAGGTTTAAGTTACCATTTTCAATTTGATCATCCAACGCGCCATAATAAGCTGAAGAAGTAGACGCCGCATAATGCTTAGAAGCTGCATCTTTATCATAAGTACACTTAGCGTCACTTTGAGCATCTGAAGTTTCATCACAATAGTAATTATAATTTCTAAATAAAGTTGCCATTCTAGATAAGTTAGATCCAGCACCTGTACTAATAGAAGCCTTACCAAATGAATTAGCACTTAAAGCTTCAGTAGTATTAATAACTGTTCCGTTAATATCTATTTGAGAATCATCATACACACATCTTAATTCATTATCATTACTCAAAAACTTCCTAGTAGTTTTATCCTTTTTTAAGAACTCATTTCTTTCAACGATATAAGGAATTAAAGCATCCATACAATCTACATAAGAACTCTTACAATCTTTCTCTTCCGAAGTTGTAGCTGTTATAGTTCCAACTGATGTTGTAGTAGCTCGTCTAATAACTGTACGAGAACCAGAACGCGTAGAATAACCTCCTGAACCTCTGGCAAAAGAATCGCTTTCCGCAACAATCATCACTGACAACATAGATAAAACACTAACAAATGCAGTAGATTTATTGATCAATTTCATTTTCATAATAATTCTCCAACTTAAAATTATAGAGAAAGTATACCACAAAAACGAAGTTTAATCAAATTTTTAAATTAAAAAACTATAGGATTTTTCTTTAGATATTCAACAGACCTATCTACATAGTCCTTAAACGATTTCCTACCAATCCAAAAGCCCTTAAAGACATCCTCATGTTCTACCAAACAAGTATAAGGAGTATTCTTAAACCAATTAATATTTATGTCTCTTTCTTTTACATCTGGAAACATATCATATAAAACACTATCTCTCATAATAAATGATGCTGTAATTTCAGCAAAACCCCAAACATCCCAAGCACTAGCGACATCTTCTTCAGAATAATAATCACGAACAAACTTAAATGTATGAGAAAGTAAAATTTCAAAAGCTGTCATATATTGCTCTTCCCACAACAACATAACATTCCTTCTTATAGTAGCATATTCATTCCAAGCAGAAGTAGTCAAATGCATAGAAACATGACACTTATATTCACATAATTCTTTATCTGTAATTTCAAAAACTCTTTTAGCAAATTTAGTAGAAATACCCTTCCATAATTTTTCATTATGGTTTTGAGCAGCTCTGTAAAAATCTATTTCTTCAGCTATATCATATTCTCTATCCATAAAATCAAATAACTGTTTCTTTGCGCCTTCTTTCTTATCTACCATATCTTTAACAATATGAAGAGGTAATTTATAATAAACAGATCTATCTATCCAACCATCTGGAGAAGAATTTTGAAAAAAATTAAATACAGAATGCTTATCCTCTTCCCTATCTCTAAAAAAAGTAATATTAAATTTTGACATTAAAACCTCCTTACAAATTTAAATAAATTTACACTTAAAACAAATAAATTACAAACAAAAAAAGCAGTGGTTTTCACCACCGCCATATTCTTTAAATAAGAGTTCTATTTTCAATAAGAGCTTTTAAATCTCTATGAGACTTGCCAACGTGCCTCCTATTTATCCCAATAAATTTTATATCAAGATTATTTTCATCTAAAAGCTTCTTAAGTTCTTGAATATAAACTCCGGACAAATTAATCATACCTTTATTAGTATATTGATAATTCACAGAACAAGATGGAGACATTTCTATTCCCATAATAGCCAAAATATTATAACCATTTTCAAGAATACCCTTAATCATATCTAAAACATCTTCAGCCAATTTAGAACATAATTTTCTGAACTCAGGAGTGTTATACTCCTTATAGCCCATAGGTTCTCTCGACAATCCTTTTTTCCAGCCATTAAATTGAGACTCAGGACAAGGCATCTGAATTATATTAATATCTGAATTAGAAAGCTCATCCACTAAAGGTTTTATAGTCGCTTTCCAATCAAACCTAACAATACCTTTAGCTTGAAATGCCTGGCAAAGAATACAAAAAGGAACAAGAACTATGTCCTTACTTCTTTTATCTTCAGTCTTTTCCATATTAAAACTCCCCAATTATTAAAAAACTCATACAACACAATTAAACAAATATTTTATATAAAGCTTCCTTCTCTGAAAAGTTTCAACACAAAGATTTGGTTACTTTTGATTTGGATGTTTCTTAAAATGATTTCGCAGTGTATATATAATACATAAGATAATCATTTATAAGGAACAAATATTCAAAATTCCCAAATCCCTAATATTACAAAAACTTAACCACCGTAATTAAACAAGTATTTTGTGCGAGTGGAAGCAAAAATGCTTGAGAATTTTGGTGTCGTGTATAAGTAATACTCGACTGCCAAAAATCGAAAGTGTTTGTTGCAATCAATCGTGCAAAAGACGCCGTTTAATTTGAGAAGCGGTCTGCAATCTTTATAGACTTCAACCCTCTCATAGCATGTAAAATCCTATTAAGATGATCTCTATTCTTAACCTCAATATCTACATACATTTCAACGAATGAATCCGACTTATAAAGTATCTTAACGTTACCCATATTACTTTCCATCTTAGAAAGCAACGAAGACACATCCATAAAGATTTTTTGATAATCCGCAACCACAAAAATCCTAGCCTGATACGACTTCATAGGTATAGTATCCTCAGCCCAATTCAACGAAATCAATGAATTGTCATTTTCCTTAGCCAACACCTTACAATTAGCCCTATGAATTGCAATATCTTTCCCGGTATTTACAACTCCTACAATTGGCTCATCAGGAATAGGATAGCAACATTTAGAAAATGTAATAGGAATATCCATCAAGTTCTTCGACGTAGCTTTTTCCAAAGACGATAAGCTAGAAGAATTAAGCACGTTAATATTCTCTTCTAAATCCTTATCCTTAGAAAATTGTTTCATCTTTTTCTTAGTATCTTTAGTCTCAGGATAAATATATTGAAGAACAGTATCTACCTTCAAATTCCCAGCACCAATCTTCAAATAAACATCTTCATGCGACGGATGCCCTAAAATAGTAGCATAAGAATCCACCTGCTTATCAGTCAACTTCAACTTATTATCACTAGCAACCCTAAACAACTTCGCTTTACCACTAGCAATAATCTCACCCTTCCTAGACTCAGTCAAATACTTCTTAATATAAGTCTTCGCCTTAGAAGTCTTCACAAACCTCAACCACTCATCAACAGGCTTCTGCTTAGAAGAAGTAATAATCTCAATACTATCACCAGTCTTCACAATATACTTAATATTCTTAGTAACCCTGTTAACCTTCGCAGCCAAACAAGTGTTCCCTACCACCGAATGAATAGCATATGCAAAGTCCAAAACCGTAGCCCCTTCAGGCAGCGTAATCACATCCCCATTCGGAGTAAACGCAAACACAGAATCCGAGAACAACGTCAGCTTAGCACTCTTCAACGCCTCTTCTCTATCCCAAGATTTCTTAACCGAATGAACAACATCCTTCACCCAAGCTAACTCTTTCCTATCCTTCTCACCAGTAGCACCTTCTTTATACAACCAATGCGCAGCGATACCATAATTAGCTACATCATCCATCTCCTTAGTCCTAATCTGTATCTCAATCATCTGGTTCTTAGCACCAAACACAACGGTATGCAACGACTGATAATCATTCGCCTTAGGAAAAGAAATATAATCCTTAAATCTACCCGGCACAGACTTATACTCCGAGTGCAACACCCCTAACATCTTATAGCAATCTTCCACTGAATTCACAATAAACCTGAAGGCAACGATATCATAAATCTTATCGAACGACACACCCTTCTTATTCATCTTCTGCCAAATAGAATAAGGAGACTTCTCCCTACCAACAATCTTACAATCCACATTATGCTTATTAGCCAACCCTTGCAGCTCATCAATAATATCTTTTATATAGCCCTGTCCACCTTCTCTAATATCTTCAAGATGTTTACAAATTTCATTAAAAGAATCCTCATAAAGCCACTTCACACATAGATTACCATACTCTATCTTCAGCTCTTCCATACCAATTCTTTCTGCAAGAGGGAAATACACTTCCAACGCCTGAAAAGCTTTTCTCTTTCTCTTCTCAGCAGGCAAATGCGCAAGAGTCCTCAACGAATGCAACCTATCAAACAACTTAATAATCAGCACCCTAATATCCACCGCCATAGCAAACAACAACTTCACATAATTTCTAAGCTGCTTCTGCTCTTTCGACTTAAAATCAATATTAGTAATATTCGTCACACCCTTCACAATAAACGCAACATCATCACCAAACTTCTTCTTAATATCCACATTACTAGTATCAGTATCTTCCACTACGTCATGCAACAACGCCGCCATAATAGTAGTAATATCCATATGATAATCAGCAGCCAAATTAGCAATATACACTGGGTGGATAAAGTAAGGCTCACCACTTCTTCTATACTGCCCTTCATGCTTGTCATGAGCATACCAGAAAGCATCGGACAACAACTTCTCATCATCCTTATCAAACATCAAATTATAGGCTTTAATTTTTCCTAATAATGTATTTAAATCTTTCTTAAAATCGAACTCTTGATTTACTTCTTGCTCTACTACTTTTTGCATCAACAATGACCCTTTCGAAACTATTTCAAATATCTTAATAATAAACTATACCCAATCTCTGCAAAATTACAAGAAAGAAAAACCCTCACCCAAACACTTTTTTCTTGACAAATATTTTATATATAATAATGTTTTGTTAAATAAAGTGAATAATTTAAACCTATAATACATATGAACAAAGCAAAACAAAAAAAGTTAGTCACCGCATATTTCAACAATGATGTAGACTATTTATCAGGGATTGAAGAATTAAAACAATTAGATTTGTTATCCTTCAGATTTAAAAGAAAGTTATTCTTTGAAAATCAGAAAATAACCAACGCTATTTTTCATCTTATAAAAGACAAAGAAGTTCTAAACGATTTTCTTCCAGAAATTTACAGATGGAGCCCAGATAAAATTAATAAGATTTTTATCACTAAAAACTCAGTAAACCCAGAAGGTTTAAAAAAGTTTTTACTTAAAAGTCCTTATGTTAGTATAAGAAGGTTATGTCTAGAAAACATAAACGATTTGCAAACCCTGGCTGAAATCAAAAGTGAATATCAAAACGCTGCTAAAATAAAAGGTAACGCAAAAAATAACATTTTAGAGCTAGTAGACGAAAAGATTTCCACGTTACAAAAGGATAAAAACATTGAATTACCTAAAGATGTAACATCAAAGGAAAACCTAAGTCTAGAAGACCTTTCACAGATAATAAACTCATTATCGAAGGAAGATAAGAAGAATTTATTAATGCTGTGTATAGACTAACAAAACACAAGAAGCTTAGCCCCAAAAGGTTTAAGCTTCTTTTTTATTCCTAAACAATTTCATTTATATAAAAAAGAGGATTTTCACCCCCTCTTTTATTTAGCCTTACTGAACTTCATCATTTTCAGATTTACCTTTTTGCCTAAGCTTATTATCCTGATCACCCTTCAACTTATCAAACTCCTCGTCAATAGAATCTTTCTGTGCACTTTCAATAGCTCCAATCTGCTCAGACTTTAAAACATTAATATATCCATAGTCATAAAGAACCTCAGCCACACCTTCTTTTTTACGAGACCCCAACCAATTACTTACTGTCGAATTACTCAAAACACATCCAGTATCTAGTTTAGCTATTTCTTTTGAAAAACTATTTCTTCTTAACTTTTGTAATTTTTTCTTTTCTTCTATATTTTCAGGTTTTTCCAATTCTTCTAATATTTTTTTTAATATAGTAAAAGCAAAATTTACATCCGTCACATTTTCATAACCGTAGTTATTTAAAAGTTCGAACAAACCTGCTTTTTCCCTTCTCAACCAATCAACAACTGTTGAATTACTCAAAAAACATCTAGTATCTAACTTAGCTATTTCTTTTGAAAAATTCTTTTTAGATAAAGATTGTAACTTTTTCTTTTCTTCTATATTTTCAGGTTTTTCTAACCCTTCCAATATTTTCTTGAAAGTAGTAAATGCAAAATCAATATCGATAACATTTTCATATCCATATTGATTTAATAACTCTGCAACTCCTTCTTTGTTATTTTCTAACCAAAAACCAACTCTACTTCCTTTCAAAACACATCCAGTATCTAACTTAGCTATTTTTTTTGAAAAACTCATTCTACTTAACTTTTGAAATTCTTTCTTTTCTTCTATATTTTCAGGTTTTTCTAACCCTTCCAATATTTTCTTGAAAGTAGTAAATGCAAAATCAATATCGATGACATTTTCATATCCATATTGATTTAATAACTCTGCAACTCCTTCTTTTTTGTTTATTAACCAATTATCCACTGTAGAATTACTCAAAACACATCCAGCATCCAGCTTAGCTATTTTTTTTGAAAAACTCTTTCTTCTTAACTTTTGCAATTCTTTCTTTTCTTCTATATTTTCAGGTTTTTCCAATTCTTCCAATATTTCCTTAAATCTTTCAAATGAAGTTTCAAAATTACTTTTATTAAACCCAACACTTTTTTCTATCTCTGTAAAAAACAGCCCTGTATCTTCTAAATCCACAGCTTCCACAAAAGATAAATCAAATCCCTTATAAGAAATTCTTTCTTCTGCATCTCCAGTAAGGTCAGAAGAATCAACTCCATCCTCACTCTCAGCCATAGATTTTCTCTTAGCTTTAACTTCTTCAGCAATTCTTTCATCTGAACTTGCTAAAGCTTTTAATACTGTAATAATATTTTTAAAATTACCTTCATCAATTTTACTTTCTAAAGAACTATCATCGCTATGAAGCATAGGTAAAATAATATAACCCAACTCTTTTTCCAAGGCCTTTCTCATTGCTCTACCAACAGCTTGAACAATAGCAATTATTGAAGTCTTATTATCACTAAAAAACACAGCATCAGTAGCTGGAACATCAATACCTTCAGTCAAGCAATTACAATTAGTAATAATAGATTTTTCACCTTTTGCAGCATATTTATCCATCTCATCATTTCTTTGATCTGCCTTCATCTTTCCATTTACATGAGAAGTATTTAAATCTTCAATATCTATATGCTCTTTAAATAAATTTATCTTTTCAAAAAAGCTTTTTGCATTAGCGACATCAGAATGGAAAGAAATAGTCTTTTTAATTCCATATTCTTTCATAGCTTTATGTAAAGCATAAACATAATAAAATTCTTTAACTAACAAATCATTGTGAATACCGTGTTCTTGGAAATACTCTTCAAGAAAAACCTTCTCATCCCTAGTAATACCAACTGCAATAATCTTATAATCTGAAATTATATCGTTCTCTATAGCATATCTATAAGTCATATGATAAAACTCTTTACCATAAACCTCTTCATTATCCATACTATAAATCATTTCATTACCATCATCAGCAAAAGTTTGCTTTTCTACCTTAGGAGTAGCAGTCAAAAACACTCTCTTATCAACTGGAATATATTCATCTCTCAAAGGATAATTATAATAATTTAAATCATTTGTTCTCGTAGCTGTCTTATGCGCCTCATCAATCATAGATAAATCAAATTTAAAACCTTCCGGTAAACTCTCCACAGCATTAACTATCTGCTCACTTGAATTATAAGTAGAATAAATCAATTTAGGTTTTCCATCATTTTCCTTATTCAAAAACTCAACAATATCATCTGAATTAGTAGTAACCTTTGAAGCATCATCAACTTCACTAATTTCTATTTCAACTTCGTCTTCTTCATTCAAATTAGAATCATCAACAGATTTATCAGAACAAACACATAAATAATCAAAATCCACATCTGAATATTTCTTAAAATTATCTTTAGTTTGTTTTAACAAATTCAAACTAGGTACAAACACAACAGTAGTATCTGGCAATCTATCTTCCCAAATAGCAATAGAAGTAACTGTTTTACCAGTACCACACGGTTTAATCAACTGACCTCTATCATTATTTTCAAAATATTCTCTAGATGCTGCAACAGCTTCTACTTGATCATCTCTTAACTCAAAATTTTTATCATTGATAATTTTTTTCATAACATATTACCTAGTTTTATTATTTTGTGATAAATTTTATCTCAACACCTTTTATTTATCAAGTTATTTGTCAATAATGTTTAAATATCTATCCTCAAAAAACATTTTTGCTCAAAATCGACACTTTTTTAGTCTAAATCGGGACTTTTTTACTCAAATTAGAGACTTTTTTGCTCTAAAAACGCACTAAATTTTCCGAAATCCCCCAATTTTTACGAAACCATTCCTAAAATAACAAACTAAATCCACCCAAATTAACACCATTTTCACCCCTATTTTTCTGAATAATTTCCTAGAAAAAATAAGTCTTGACTTGTTAAAAATCTCATTATATAATCCCTGTAATTAAACAAAAAACCGTGTTAATCACTATGGTTAAATCGAGATATTAGTTTCATTCGAAACGTTTACATATTTCTTTCTTTCCTTTCAGTGTATGTTCAATCTAAGCCATTGAATATACTAAAGATTAACATTAGAACAACTGATAAAAAACATAAAGAAAGGAGTCATTAAAATGGCATTACCTAAATTTACAATTAAAGACTTAATGGAAGCTGGCGTACACTTCGGACACACTAAAAGAAGATGGAACCCTGCAATGAAAAACTTCATCTATGGAACAAGAGATGGCGTTCACATTATAGACTTACAAAAAACTGCTCCAATGTTATTGAAAGCAATGTACTTAACAAAAGAAATCGCATCTAAAGGTGGTAAAGTTCTTTTCGTTGGTACTAAAAAACAAGCACAACCAATCGTTCAAAAATACGCAGAATTGTGCGGCGGACACTACGTTAACCACAGATGGTTAGGTGGTATGTTCACTAACTGGAAAACAGTTTCAAAATCATTAAACAAGCTAAACAAAATCGAAAAAGATATTGCTAACGCTGACAAACTTGGTCTAACTAAAAAAGAAGTTCTTATGTTAGAAAGACAAAGAGTTAAACTAGAAAACGTTTTCTGTGGTATTAAAGAAATCAACGGTACTCCAGATCTAATGATCGTTATCGACACTCAAAAAGAACAATTAGCTATCGACGAAGCAAGAGTTCTAGGCGTTCCTGTAATTGGTATCTGTGATACTAACTCACAAATCGACGAAATCGATTTCCCTGTACCAGGTAACGACGACGCTATCAGAGCTTTAGAACTTTACTGTTCTCTACTTTCTAAATCTGCTTTAGAAGGTGTTAAAGAACAAGTTAAAGCTTCAGGAAAAGACTTAGGCGCTGAAGAAGCTCCAAAAACAGAAGCTAAATAAAAGTTCAAATCCTTTTAAAAAAGGGTTGTAAATAAAACTATTACGGTTTTTAAAAAAAAAGTTTTTTACAAGTATTCTGTGCGAGTGGAAAAAAAGTAGAATTGAAAGGAAGTATAAGCGACCGCAACAATTCGTTTACGTTTTACCACAAGCAAGGATTTTAATCCGCAGTGGTGGAATTAAAAGTGCTTGAGAATTTTGGTATCGTTTATAGTTAATACTCGATCGCCAAAAATCAAAAGTGCTTCTTACAATCAATCGTGCAGAAAACACTGTAAACAAAAATGGAGAAAAAAAATGTCAATGCAAGCAATAAAAGAATTAAGAGAAACTTCTGGCGCAGGAATGCTAGATTGTAAAAAAGCTTTAACAGAAACTAACGGTGACTTAGAAGCTGCAAAAGACTGGTTAAGAAAAAAAGGTCTTGCTAAAGCTGCTAAAAAAGCTGATAGAGTTGCTGCTGAAGGTCTAGTTGCAATGAAAATCGAAGGCAACAAAGGTACTGTAGTTGAAGTTAACTCTGAAACTGACTTCGTTGCTAAAAACGAACAATTCCAAAAATTCGTATCTGAAGTAGCTAACTGTGCTTTCGACAAAGACGGTGACATTGAAGCTATCAAAGCTGAAAAAGAAACTGCAATTGCTGAAAACACTGCTTCAATCGGTGAAAAATTAGAAATCAGAAGAGCTGCTAAATTAGAAGCTGACGTTGTTACTGGTTACATCCACACTGCTACAGCAGAAGGCATGGGTAAAATCGCAGTTCTAGTTGGTGTTAACGGTGCCGCTGCTGATAAAGCAGACGAAATCAAAAAGATCGCTATGCACGTTGCTGCAGCTAACCCAATCTCAGCTACAATCGCAGAAGTTCCTGCTGAAAACGTAGAAAGAGAAAGAGCTATCTTCAAAGAACAAGCTATCGCTTCAGGCAAACCAGCTGAAATCGCTGAAAAAATGGTTGAAGGTAGAATTAGAAAATTCTACGAAGAAGTAGTTCTAGAAGAACAAACTTTCGTTATGGACACTAACAAAAAGATTAAAGATGTAATCAAAGAATTAGGTCCAGAAGCTAAATTAGTTGGTTTCGTTAAATTCACTCTAGGTGAAGGTATCGAAAAGAAAGTAGACAACTTCCAAGAAGAAGTTATGCAACAAGCTGGTCTATAATCAAACCAAACTTAAAAAATTAATCCCCGCCAATCGGCAGGGATTTTTTTATTTCTTTTAAATCTGTAGCTTAGAAACGTAAAGCTCCAAATTAGAAATATCCGCATTTAATTCTTCATTAGAAAACACGGAAATTTTCTCACTTAATTCTGAAATTAAAAATAAAGCGCCCTCTATATTTACCTCATCTTTTTCAACAAAATCCAATAAGGAAAAATAATTATGACCTAAAACAATCCAAGGGAAATCCCTATATTTAAAATGCTCTAACACGGCTCTTTCAACTTCAATAAAACCATCATCAGTCAAAAGGACATTATCTTTCAATTTATTTTCAGAAAATTTCAACAAAGCTCCAATATTTTTTATATTATTAAAAGCTAAAGTATTTATATTTCTAACTGAAATATCTAAATTACCCTTAATAGGAGTAATAAGAATATTTCTGAAAGCCTTCCTCTCTTTTAGAGAAAATCTTTTCATCTTTTTTATAATATCATTCTTATTCATATATTAAGTTGTTAATTACAAATTTTACCACTAATAAAATCCTATTATACCCAAAATCAAAAATCAAACAAAAAACTACTTCTTAACTTTATTTATAACTACGGCAAGAAATGTTCCTAAAATTATAGATACAAAAGGTATCATAATCATATAATTACCAAACCCCTTTAACGCAATCATTAAAAGTAGTAAAAGTAAATTAATAACTATAGGACAAATCGCATACCACTTATTAGCCTTAGAAAATAGCAAACCTATAATAACAATTATAGAATTTAAAAAAGTCAAAGCTGCATAAAAGTAAACAGTATGCAAAATACTCTTTATATATAAAGCAATCAAAACCATAAGACCTAAAAACAAAGGAATTAGAAGCTTAGTCCTTTTAACAAGAAGTGAATGATTAACAACCCCTCCCTTATTATCTAAAAAGATCTTATTAAAATTCATAACCGATGCAAAAACATAAGTATCAATTGAAGATAAAACTATAGATAAAACCGATATAGCAACCAACCAATGTAAACCAACAGGTATCAAATCAACCATACCTCTCAAAAAAGTAGTATCATTTATTTCCAACTCAGGGAACAACATCTTTATTCTAAAAGCAGTAAAAACTAAACAAAAGTTAAACAATATATAAAATAGAACTGAAATTTTAATTCCTCTATCAACTTCTTCAACATTCTTACTAGCAAATATCCTTTGAAAAGTTCCTTCATCTCCAAAAAAATAAAATAAAGCTACTATAAAAAATAAAAATGCTACGAAAGGATCTATATGAGTAAATTCAAGGTTACTATAAGTTTCCATTCCCCCACCAGAACCAAAAGAAAATATAGCAAGTAAAGAAAATAAGACTATAATCAAAATTCCCTGAATGAAATCTGTTTTAACAACAGATGAAAAGCCAGAAATCAATAAATAAAAACAAATAACGATTGCCATTAAAAATATAGAAATTTCGTAAGAATAGCCTATCAAAAACTCCAACATCTTTGCTCCACCAATCAATGCTACACAAGCTATCAAAAATAATGAAATTATCTGAATAACAGAAACCAAATACTTAGTCTCCACTCCAAACCTACTAGAAAGCATATCATAAAAAGTAAACCATCTTTCCTTCTTAGAAAGCTCATGTATCCTCTTAGTAAAAAACTTTATTAAAAATAGCCCCAAGGGTAATGCAAAAACAAAAGGGATCATCAACCATCCATAATTCATAATCAATGCTGAATTAGCCATTATAGTCCCACCACCTATAGCAGAAGCTAAAATAGACATAGCAACTGGAAGTCCCGAAAGTTTTCTATCAGCAATCAAGAAATCCTCATTACCTCCTCTACCTTTCCTTTTGTGCCAAAAAGCAATAAATAAAAGTAAACCCAAATATAAAACTATTGATAGTAGAATGTAATTCATAATGCCCCCTTTTATAACACCATACTTTAAAGTTAATACATAGAAATTAAAAATCAAACAAAAAACTATTTTACAAATTAAATTTTAAGTTTTATAATATCCCAAAATAACAAAGACAAACAGGTACAGATATGTTCGATAAAAGTAAATTAAAAACAGATATAGCATTAGTAATCGCCCCATCTCCAATTCTAATGGGAAAAGCAAAAGAAGTTACTGAGTTCACACCTAAGTTAAAAGACTACTTAGATGATATGTCATACATGCTAAAATCTGTAGACGGTTTAGGTCTTGCTGGTCCTCAAGCAAATCTTGATATGAGAATGTTCATAGTAGACAGAGGTCTTATTGAAACTATTGATGACAATGAACCTAAAAGCGAAATGATTTATATAGTAAATCCTGTTATCAAAAAATTATCTGACAAAAAATGTTCAATGAACGAAGGTTGTCTTTCATTACCTGACATCTATTACGATGTAGAAAGAGCTGAAGAAGTTGAGATCGAATACCAAAATGAAAAAGGTGAAAAACAAACTCTTAAAGCCAATGGACTTTTAGGACGATGTATACTTCACGAAATAGATCACCTAGAAGGAGTTCTATTCATTGATCACCTTTCAAATCTTAAAAGAAAACTTTCATTAACTAAAATGGAAAAGATCAAAAAAAGACTTCTTAAAAACCAAGAAAACCAAGGCAGAATTAAATAGGTAAAACATATGAAAACTAGAAACCTAAATGTAATCTTCATGGGCACACCTGAATTTGCAAAAACATCTCTTGAAAAAATATATTCTGAAGGTTTCAATGTAAAAGGTATCTGGACTAAAGAACCTAAAGCTGCCAACCGTGGTAAAAAAATAGTCAAATCTCCATGCCATATTTTTGGAGAAGAAAACAACATCCCTGTATTCACACCTAAATCCCTTAGAAAAGAAGAGTCTTTCCAAGAATACAAATCATTCATAGAAGAAAACAATATCGACATTGCTGTTGTAGCAGCATACGGAATAATACTTCCTAAAAACGTTTTAGACGCCCCTAAACTAGGTTGCGTAAACATCCATGGTTCACTTCTTCCAAGATGGAGAGGCGCTGCCCCAATACACAGAGCTATAGAAGCCGGGGATAAAACAACTGGCATAACTATCATGCAAATGGATGAAGGTCTAGACACTGGAGACATGCTTATCAAAGAAGAATTAGAAATATCTCCAACTGAAACAACAGGAACACTTCATGATAAAATGGCAATCCTTGGTGGAAAAGCAATCATTAATTTCTTAAATAAAGTTGAAAATGGAGAAACTCTAACTCCTGAAAAACAAGATGATAACAAATCTTGCTACGCCGAAAAAATCCTAAAATCTGAAGCTCAAATAGACTGGAATGAACCTGCTGAAATAATAGAAAGAAAAATTAGAGCACTAAATCCATTTCCCAAAGCAGCTATGCAATTAGATGATATGAAATTAAAAGTCCTAGAAGCTACTATTTCGAATAAAACTTCAGAAAAAACTCCAGGAACAATTTCAACAACAAACGAAGAAATCAAAATAGTATGTGGTGATAAAAAAATCCTTCAAATCACAAAATTACAAAAAGAAGGTAAAAAGCCTACTGACACACAATCATTCCTAAGAGGATATAAAAAATAAAAGATTGCCCCAAAAAGGCAATCTTCTACAATAAATATTATTCTTAAACTTTAATCATCTCTCTCACGAATTTCAATTTCTCTATTTGACCATATAAGCCAGAGAAATAAAAAACAACCAACAAACCATTTACCACATAGAGATTTTTCAAAATCTCAATATCACTCGCACTCCCTGTAGAAGAATAACCGATAATCACAAAAGAAAACATAACCTTACCTAAGTTTATACAATAAGTAAGTAGTGAATGTTCTCCCTTTAACATAGCTGCATTACCCAAAAGAGCAAACAACAACATATTAAAAGATGGTAAAACACGCAATGTAAAGGAATCAAACCCTCTAACAAATGCAACAACAGTTAATAACAAAATTAACACGTTCAAAACTGGTTCATTTCTTTTCATAGTTTTTCGTTTATAACGTTAGTGCAATCCACTGTATCAGGAATATTTTCATTGTCAACAAAAAAAATAAATTCAACATTTTCAATGGCATAAAACAAAACCATTGTTTTTTCTCTACAAAAAATATAGAATACTTTAAAAATAGCAAAGGAAGTTTATATGAAATATAGATTAAACATTGAGTATTGCGGAACTAAATACTCAGGTTGGCAAAAACAACCTGACATCCAAAAAGTAAAAACTATTCAAGGAGAGCTAGAAAAAGCTATCTCTCAATTCTGCAATAAAGAAAAAGATATAGAAGTTTATGCTTGCGGTAGAACCGATGCAGGAGTTCATGCTATCTCAATGCCTGCCCACATAGAACTTAAAAACACAGACATAACACCTGAAAAATTCATCCTTGCAGCAAACGCTCTACTTAAGAAAGAAGATATATCTATAACATCTGTAGAAAAAGTCCAAGATGACTTCCACGCAAGATTTAACTGCAAAAGAAGATACTACCAATATAAAATCCTTAACCGCCCTGCTCCTTCAGCTTTAAATAAAGATAAAGCATGGTGGATACCTCAAGAACTAGATATCAAAGCAATGCAAAAAGCAGCTAAAATCCTAATAGGAAAACACGACTTCTCATCTTTCCGAGCTGCCAACTGCCAAGCTGCTAGCCCTGTAAAAACTCTAGAATACATAAAAGTATCTAAATCAAAATATGAAAAAGACGTAATAACAATAGACCTTTACGCCCCATCATTCATATACCACCAAGTTCGTAATATATCGGGAACTTTAGCTGATGTAGGAAAAGGTAAAACCTCAATCAAAGAGTTTAAAAAAATATTCAAAGCATGCGATAGAACCAAAGCTGGTATCACTGCTCCAGCTGAAGGATTATATTTCGTAAAAGCTGATTACTAATCCCACTCTCAAAAAAATTTAGAAATCTCTTACCTTCTCTAGAAAATTATGTTATACTCAAAAAAGAGAGAGGGATATTTCCCATACATAAATACTTTTACACTACTTTAAAATTTCATTACGTAATCTCTCCACCCAAAGTTTTGGATAGTTTGCGTTAGATACGAAATGAAAAGGTTCCGCAGTGTACATCAAGTACATAAGGGTTCTTTTCATAAAGTAGATAATGTAAAATATACGAAACCTTAATCTTATAAAGGACACTCACCATGGAGTTTAAATTAGTATACAAAGGTGAAATGAAAACTCACCCAAAACACAGAAAACACTATATTCATGACATTAGATTATTGTTCCACGAACAACTTAAAAACCTAGTTAAAATTCCTCCATTTTCAGAACTAAAAAAATTCATTAACCCAGATGATGCTAAATTCTTCGAAATGCACGGACGACGCCCTAAAAACATAGTTAAAAAAATGAATGGAGTAGAATTCGTTCCTATCATTTCACCAGAAATGGATCTATTAGCTGAAATAGATATAGAAATACTTCATCCAGAACTTCTAGGAACTGCAAGAGCAGATATTGATAACAGATTAAAAACATTATTAGACACTCTTAAACGTCCTCAAAACCCAATGGAAATTCCAAGAGAACAACCTAAGGGAGCTAGAATTTATACTCTATTAGACGATGATAAAATGATTACTAAATTAAACGTAAACACATCTCATCTATTAATAGAAGAAGTTGCTCCAGATGAAATCTTTATGATGATTAATGTTAAAGTAGTAGCCTCTAAAGGTACTTTCGACAACATCCATCTAGTAGTATAAGGAAAACATATTATGAAAAAAATTACACTAAGCATAATAGCTTTATTAACAGTAACAGCTTGCCAACCTCAAAACTCTGAGAACAAGCAAGGCTTCTTATCAAGCATATTCACTCCTGACAATATTGTAAAAGGAATTAACCTTAGTACTAAAATTAAAAAAGATATGACTAAGGAAGAAGTTCTAAGCCTTATGGGTATTCCTACTTCTACAGAACAATTCAAAGGTAGTGAATACATGATGTACAATTCTGACTTACTTCCTGAACTAGACCAAGACTACTTCGTTGAACTAGGATCTGACCAAATGGTAAAAAGCTTCGGATTAGTAGACAATCCATACTCTGGATTACCTCTTGAAATTTACAAAGCTTATAAATAAAAATCAAAGGAGTTCAATAGAACTTCTTTTTTTAAAACAAACATTGATTTTAATATAACAACCGACTAAAATATAAATAATCTACTTTAGAAACATGGAGGAAATTATGAAAAAAATTCTAGTAACTCTTTCTGTACTAGCTATGCTAACAGGATGTAAAAAAGATAAAATTAACGAACAAGAAAAAGGAAACAATATGAAACCAGAAATCTTAATGACAGTTGAATCTAACTCTGGAGAAGAGCTAGGTAAAATGAAAATTGAACTATACAAAGATATAGCTCCAAACCACGTTGAAAGAATCCTAACTCTTTCAGAACAAGGTTTTTACAATGGATTAACTTTCCATAGAGTTATAGAAAACTTCATGGTTCAAGCTGGTTGTCCTCTAGGAAACGGAACAGGCGGTTCAGAACTACCTAACCTTGTTGCAGAATTTAATGAAATGAAACATACAAGAGGCGTTCTATCTATGGCAAGAGCAATGGATCCAAACAGTGCTAACAGCCAATTCTTCATCATGCTAGACGATGCTCCTCACCTAGACGGTGAATACACTGCATTCGGTAAAGTAATCGAAGGTGAAGAAACTCTAGATAAAATTATGAGAGGTAACCCATACGACAACGGAATGGTTACAGAACCTTCAAAAATAAAAAGCATTGAAATAGTTAAATAACAATTTCAACTTTAGAAAAATAATTTTCTACTATCCCGGGTTGCGAAAGCAATACCGGGATATATTATAATATAAAACATAGCTTGACATGAACGAACCTTAAAATATATAATAACGACCGATAAAATTTTAAACCTGAAAAAAATGTTAGTACACTTTAAGTTTCATGATCTGCCTAAAACTGGTCAATTTGTAGAAGACAAGAATTGTAAAATTCTTCAAATTCAAAAAGAGATTAAAGTTATAGCGCCACAAGAAAAAATATTTTTAAAAAATGAAAGAGATAGAAAAAAAAGGATATCTCTATATGGTTGGTTCAAGAGGGAAATTAATAATTTCGTAATCTATGAACGAGAATCATCTGTTGCGGCTGAAAACAGAAATGTATTTTTAGCTGCTAAAATTGAAGTTGAATATGCCCCTGACGAATGTAAAGAATGGTATGCATGGGAGGGGGTATTTATCGGCGTAAAATAAAAAGACAAAAGAGGTGGAATTTTACTTCACCTCTTTTTTCCATCCAAATCTTAGCTCAAACCCTTCTCTAACACACTATCTTCAACAACACCATCACTCGTCACACTAAGACCCTTTTCTTCTGCAGTCGAAGCCTCTTTTTTTTCCCAACTAAAAACTATTGGAGTATAAGGCTCTTCGTCACCCATAGGCAACTTCTCGGGGTATCCCTTTCCGTAAATTCCCATATTTTCCCAATTCATTTAAAAGTTATACCTATCTAAATAGTAAAATAAATCTTTCATCAAAACAAATCAAAAACCCAAATTAAATCTTTAAATATTTTTTGATAATAAAAAAAGAAGCTCTATTTCTAGAACTTCCTTAATTAATTTTTTAAACTAGATATACTAGTTTTTTCTCGAATCCTTAACATCCTGCACCAATGTTTTAAGGATATCTTCATGCTCAATTTCTTTCCAAAGAGCATCGACATCCACAGGTTTATAACCTTCTTCAGGAACTCTACATTCCCTAGAAATTTTGCCAAGATCCATTCCTGGAACAGGAACCATCTTACTTTGCCTACCTCCAGTATTAGTACCTACTAAAGCAGCTTGATTAGAATCTGAATTCATTATATGTATATGTTAGAATTTTCACGTTTAAAACTTAAGTTACTTATGTAAGGTAGTAATAAAAATTTCCTAAGTCAAGAAAAAATATAAATCCTAACCACCCCCCTTTTCCACAAAGAGATTCAATAAAAAAACCTCCGAAAAAATCGAAGGTCTTTATTATCTCATTAAACAAGTATTTTAAGAATTTAGATTGTAAAGCAGAAATTAAAATTAAGGGAGCGTATAAATAATACGTGACCGCAAATTTTAGATTTCTCTATTTGCAATATAAAACTTAAAAGACGATGTTTAATTACCACTTGAAGTGAGAGAAAGCTTTATTAGCTTCTGCCATCTTATGCGTATCTTGTCTTTTCTTGATTGAGTTACCAGAATCATTCATGATATCCATTAACTCTTTGAAAAGTCTTTCCGCCATAGTATTTTCAC